>DATHMJ010000027.1:0-2918 GCA_035487215.1 Gemmatimonadales bacterium | reverse complement strand
GCGGGACTCAGTGGGAAGCTCGGGGCCGGGAAGGTGGTGTGTGTGGTGAGCGGTGGCAACATCGATCTCGCCCGATTCTCCGAGCTGGTCGCTCAGCCCTGACCGGCTCCGATTCTTCGCGTTACCGTTCAGCCATGTCTTCCTATTGGCGCCTCTCACGTTCCCCACGATACAGCCTGCTGTTCGCGCTCCCGCTGCTGTTGTTCTATGAGACGCTCGCGTTCGTGCTGTCACACGACGCGCTGGCGGGCGTGCGAAACGGCGCTGACGTCCTGCTCAAGAGCGCATTCGTCTGGCTCGGCGGCCGCACCGGCCTGATCGTGTTCGGCGTGCTGCTGCTCGGCACCGGCGTGGCCCTCATCCGGCGCGACCATGCCGCCGGTCGCCCGCGACCGGCGATCTTCCTCGCGATGGCGGCGGAATCCGCCCTCTACGCGGCATTGTTCGGCGCGGTAGCGGGCGCCCTCACCGGGCTGTTGCTCCAGGGGCTCGTGCGGCTCGCGGTCGGCGTGTCGCCGCGGCTCGACGTGCCGACACAGCTCATGATTTCGCTGGGGGCGGGGATCTACGAGGAGCTGTTGTTCCGCGTGCTCATCGTGGGTTGCCTGGCGTGGCTGGCTCGCCGCCTGTTCGGGTGGCGGGAAGTGGGCGCGGGGGCCTTCGCCACCGCCGTGGGCGCGCTCATCTTCTCGGCGTTCCACTACGTCGGTCCGTACGGCGACCGGTTGACCCTCCCGTCCTTCACCTTTCGAACGATCGCCGGAGTGTTGTTCAGCGGGCTGTATCTGACGCGTGGCTTCGGCATCACCGCCTGGACCCACGCGCTCTACGACGTGCTCGTCACTGTCTGAGACCGCTCACTTTCTGGCGGTCTTGGCGGTGTAGATCGAATCCAGGATGTGCTTCCAGACTTCCACCGGCTGCGATCCCACCAGCAGCCCTCCCTCGATGTAGAAGCTGGGCGTACTCTGCGCCCCGGCACGGCGCGCCCCATCGGCGTCAGCCTCGATCTCCGGTCGGGCGGCGCCGGCGGTGAGGCATTCCTGAATCGAAGAGTTCGCTGCTCCAACCGAATCCGCGAGCGAGAGGAGGAACGGACCCGGCTCCTTGAGTGGCGCCCAGGCGTCCTGATATTTGAAGAGCAGGTCGTGGATCGGCCAGAACTTGCCCACACGCGCAGCGCAGAGCCCCAGCTCCGCGGCCGCGGCCGCGTTCGCGTGAATGGAAGTGAGCGGAAAGTTGATGAAGATCCAGCGGATCTTGCCGGTCTTGACGTAGGCCTGATCGAGCGTGGGGAAGACGTCGACGGTGTGCCGGCGGCAATAGGGGCACTGGAAGTCGGACATCTCGTACACCGTGACCGGCGCCGTCGCGGACCCGAGGGAACGCTCGGCGAGGATGTCCTTCTTGGCCGATACCTGGCTGTCGGGCTTGGCGTTCTGCTGAGCCGCGAGCGCCGTGGCTGCAAACGCGACGAGGCCGACGACCAACGCGAGCGCGCGGCTCAATATTTCGGGCGCCGGGCACCGGTGCCCGGTGTGAGCTGCAGAGAGTCCGCCGTGACCGGCACATTCCAATACCACTCGGCGTTCGGATCGGTCGCGTCCCACGATCGTGCATAGATCCACCACGGACCACCCTCGAGTCGGAGATGAGCCCAGCCGTCTACGCCGGTCGTGTCGGCGATCGGCTGGCGTCCGCGAGCGTTCGTCAGTCCGCGGACGATGCTGTCGTATCCTTGGTAGGTGCTATCTTCCCACAGCCTGATCCGGGTCCTCAGGCTGTCGCTGCGCCCGACGAATTTCGCGCGCGCGTCGGCCAGCGCGATGCGCGCAGCGGTTTCTCGTTTTTCAGCGGCGGCGAGCGCGGTGGTCTCTTTCCCGAACTTGGCGTAGAGGTCGCGATACTCCGGTGCGTTGCGCGGCAGGGAATCCAGATGGTGCTTGAGCGTGGACAGATCCGCGCGAAGCTTTTCCGCCGCGAAGCTCGCGCTCGCGTACTCCGAAAACGGACCCCGGAACTCGCCGAAGAGACTGTCGAGCTGGGCGGTGGAGGGGCGCGGGGAGTGCCCTTTGGCCTCCAGCGCGTGCAGCACGCTGTCGCGATCGTATGGGAGAGCGACGAGCCCGATGCCGGCGACGGGTGTCGCCACCGAATCGGGCCCGGGAATCGAGACACGGACGGCAATGTCCCTCGGCCGGTGCTCGCAGGCGGCAACGGCCAGGATGAGGAGCAGCCAGGATCGTGACACCGCTCAAAGCTATCGCTGCCGGGATGGCGCTTCAACTCGCCGCGGTAGGCGCGCCGGTCGCGCAGCAGGACGCCGTCACCCGTCTCTTTCCCGCCCATCCGACCGGCTACGTCACCGATGTCGCGGGCATCATGGACGCATCCGCCCGCTCGGCGGCGGAGTCGCTGCTGACCCGCCTCCGCGCGGCGACCGGCGCCGAAGTCGCCGTCGTCACGCTGCCCACCATCGACGACCGGGACGAGGGCGAGGTCGCGCTCGCCATCGGTCGCGCGTGGGGCGTCGGGGCGAAAGCCGCGATCGGCGAAGCCCGGAGGAACGCCGGCCTGGTATTGCTCGTGGTGCCGAGACAAAACGGCGTCGCGGGGACCGGGCACGTACGAATCGAGGTGGGGCAGGGGCTCGAGGGCATCGTGACCGACGCAACCGCCGGCCGGATACGGCGCGAGGTCATGGGTCCGCTGCTCTCGCAAGAACGTTACGGCTCGGCCGTTCTCGCGGGGGTGCGGGCCCTTGCCAGCACCATCGCGACGGGGTTTGGGGTGAAAGACTCGACCCTCACCGCCTATCGCGTCCCACCACCGACCGAAGACGTCACGCTGCCCAACTGGCTTCCGCTGGTCCTCTTCCTCGTCTTTTTCATCGTGACCGGGATTTTCCAGCGCGCGGT
>DATHMJ010000026.1:0-4480 GCA_035487215.1 Gemmatimonadales bacterium | reverse complement strand
CCCTAAATGTAGTGCCGTAGCAGGGTTAGCGCCAAGCGGCGGGCGCGACGACGATCCGACAACCATGATGCCCCGGGTTCGATTATCATGTCCGTCAACTCACACCGCTGAGCGTCCATGATCGCCAAGTCTTGGTCCGCGGCTGCCTGTCTCGTGCTCGGTCTCGCGGCGAATGCCCCGGCCCAACACCAGCCGGGCACTGTCTTCGACGTCGTAGTCTCGCCATCGGCCCGGAGCGAGACGGTAACCGGCCGGGTGTTCGTGTTCCTGGCGCGGGACAACGCCCGCGAGCCGAGGCTCGAGGCGGGCGGCGTGGTGAGCGTGCCCTTCTTTGGGAAGGACGTCGAGGGGCTCAAGCCAGGGACGGCGGTGGTCGTCGACCGCACCGCCCTCGGATATCCGCTGCGGTCGCTCGACGCCCTCCCGGCCGGCGACTACTACGTGCAGGCCCTGCTCAGCGTCTACACCCGCTTTGCCCGGGCCGACGGGCACACGATCTGGGCCCACATGGACGAGTGGGAGGGCCAGGAGTTCAACCGGGCGCCTGGATCCCTGGTGAGTGCGGTGCAGCGGATCCACGTAGATCCCAAACGGGGCACCCGAATCCGGCTCGAGCTGACTCGGACGCTTCCCGCAGTGGCGGTGCCGCCGGACGACAGGTACGTCAAGCGGGTCCGCATTCAGAGCGAGATCCTTTCCAAGTGGTGGGGACACCCGATCTACCTGGGCGCTGTCGTTCTCTTGCCCAAGGGCTACGACGAGCATCCGGACGTCCGTTATCCGGCGGTATGGCTCCAGGGCCACTTCACGCTGAACGCGCCTTTCGACTTCACGCTCGACAGCACGCCGGAGCCGGACAGTGTGCGGCGGGCACGGGCCGAGCGCACGGAACGTCGGGAATCGGGAAACGAGTTCGCCCGGGCATGGTTGTCGGACGGGTTTCCTCGCATGGTCGCGATCCGGATCCTCCACCCGTCACCGTACTACGACGATTCGTACGCGGTGAACTCGGCGAACAACGGTCCCTACAGCGACGCGATCCACCAGGAGCTGATCCCCTATCTCGAAAAGCAGTTTCGGGTCATTCCCGCACCCTACGCGCGGATGCTCACGGGGGGCTCGACCGGCGGCTGGGAAGCGTTGGCGCTGCAGGTGTATCACCCCGACTTCTACGGCGGCACCTGGGTCTACTATCCCGACCCGGTGGACTTCCGCCGCTACGAGCTGGTGAATCTGTACGCCGACACGAACGCGTTCGCGGTCGAGCGGAACCCATGGATCACGGTCGAACGCCCATCGGAGCGGAAATCGGACGGGCAGCCGGTGGTCACGATTCGCCAGGAAAACCAGCTCAACAACGCGCGGGGAAGCCGGCGGCGCGGCGGGGAAAACTTCGCTATCTGGGAGGCGACCTACGGGCCCACGGACAAGGACGGGTATCCCGCGCCGATCTGGAACGATGCCACGGGCACCATCGATCGCGCGGTTGCCGAGTCCTGGCGGAGTCACGACTACGACATCCGGGACTACCTCGAACGCAACTGGAGCAAGCTCGCGCAAAATCTGGTGGGGAAGATTCATGTCATGTGCGGCGACATGGACAACTACTACCTCAACCTCGCCACCTACTTGCTGGAAGACTTCCTGGAGCACCGTACTACGCCGGCATACGGCGGCTACTTCAAGTATGGGCGTCCGATGAAGGGGCACGGCTGGCAGCCGACCTCGAACGCGGATCTGATTCGGGAAATGGCGGAGCAGGTGGCGCGGAACGCGCCGCCAAACGAGCCGACCGGGGCGTGGCGCTACTGAGCCGCATTGGCTTAGCTTAGGAGCGCTTCCCCCGACATCAGCCACTCCCGGAGCCTCATGGCCGATCAACGGAGGCATTTCACCCGGCCGCTCTTTCTGACCGGCGCGCTTGCCGTCGCCGGGCTCACCGTGGTGGTCTACGTCCTCTTGTCGCGAGCGACGGCCGAGGACGGAAGTCCTCTCCCGCCCCGCGAAATCGTCACCGACAGCCTCGTTTTCCTGGCCCTGGCGGCCGTCGGTGGCTTTCTGCTGCTCCGATGGGTGGCGGCGAGATTCATGGCGCCGCTCGACATGGCGGAAAACGTCGCGATCCGGGTGGCGGCAGGCGACCTGTCGCTCGCGGGCCTCGCGCTTCCTCAGGCGTCGACCAGCGACGGTCGCCTCCTGCGCTCCCTCGGGAGCATGGTCGATTCGCTGCGCTCACTCACCAGCGCCATTCAGGGTGCGGCGGGCGAGGCCGCGGCCATGGCCGAGGAGATCGCGGCCTCGACCCAGGAGATGACCGCATCGACTCAGGAAGTGGCCGGCACCACCGGCGATCTCACCGAGCGGGCCAATCAGCAGGCGCTCATTGTCCGAGCCGCCGCGGAGGACGCGGGGCGGATTCTCCATATCGCCCAGGAGCTGGCGGCAGGCGCGACGCAGGCCGCCGAGCGAAATGCAGCGCTCGCCCGGCTGGCTCGGAGTCATCGGGAGCGCCTCGACGCGAGCACGGCCGAGCTGGCTCGCCTCGCGGAAGAGATCGAGCGCGGCGCGGCGGAGGCGGACGCGCTCGCCACTGCGTCGGAAGAGATCGAGAAGTTCATCGCGCAGACCAAGGCGATCGCCAAGCAGACGCATATGCTGGCGCTCAACGCGTCGATCGAGGCCGCCCGCGCGGGCGAGGAAGGCCGCGGTTTCAGCGTCGTCGCCGAAGAGGTCCGCAAGTTGGCCGGCCAGGCCGCCCAGGCGGCCACCTCGACCAGCACCACCGTCCAGAGCGTGCTCGATCGGGTGCAGACGGCGCGCGAGCGATTGATCCGGCTGGGCCGCGGCGGACTCGCGGCGCGCGACGCGGCGCATGCGGCGGCCGAGGGGCTTGCCGGCGTGGCGGCTGACGCCGAGCAGAACGACGAGTGGACCCGTCGCATCTCGCAATCCGCCCAAGAGGTGCGCGCCCTCGTCGAGACGATTGCGGGGCGCATGCGCGAAGTGTCCGCGGGCACCGAAGAGTACGCGGCCGCCGCGCAGGAGATCGCGGCCGCCGCCGAGCAGCTCAATGCGTCGACCGAAGAAATCTCCTCGTCGGCCGCGCATCTCGCCGAAGCCTCGGAGCGACTGACCGGCGCCGTGGGCGGGTTCAAGCTCCAGTGATCCTCCTCCGCAACGCGAACGTCTACGGGCCGGAGCCGCTGGGTATCCGGCAGATTCTCGTCGCGGGCGAACAGGTCGTGTGGCTGGGACAAGACCTGCCCCGACTACCCACCGCGCTCGACGTCGAAGAAGTCGACGTGGCCGGCAGGCGCCTGATCCCCGGTCTCATTGACGGCCATGTTCACCTGACCGGCGGCGGGGGTGAGGCGGGGTTGCACACGCGGGTGCCCGCGCTCGCGCTCAGCGAGCTCACCCGCGCCGGTGTCACCACCGCCGTCGGGGTCCTCGGCACGGACGACGCCACCCGTACGACAGCCGAGCTCGTCGCGACGGCGAGGGGCCTGAACGGCCTTGGGATCACGGCATTTTGCCACACCGGCGGCTACCACGTCCCGCCCGTTACCCTCACCGGTACGGTGCGGGGCGACATCGCCCTGATCGATGTGATCCTGGGCGTGGGCGAAGTCGCGGTGAGCGACCACCGCTCCAGCCAACCGACCGTCGATGAGCTGCTCCGCATCGCGAGCGAAGCTCACGTCGGCGGTCTGATGAGCGGCAAGGCCGGGATCTTGCACTTGCACATGGGCGACGGACCGCGCGGCCTGGAGCCGGTGCGCCAGGCCCTGGACCGGTCGGAGCTGCCACCCCGGGTGATGAATCCGACCCACGTGAACCGCCGCCGGGCCCTGTTCGATGAAGCCCTTCAGCTCGCCCGGCGGGGAGCCACGATCGACGTGACCGCCTTCCCGGTGGGAGACGGAGACGATGCGTGGGAGGCCGCCGAAGCCGTCTCGCGGTACTGGCGCACCGGCTTGCCGTCCGAGCGGATCACGGTGAGCTCGGATGGCGGTGGATGCCTGCCCACTTTCGACGATGAAGGGCGAGTGACGGCGTTCGACGTCGGACAACCTGGGGCGCTCATGGCCACGCTTGGTCGGCTGGTCGCTGATGGACATCCCCTCGAGCAAGCGCTGCCGCCGTTCACGGCGAATCCGGCGGCGCTCCTTCGGCTCGAGCGCAAGGGCCGGCTCGCGCGAGGCATGGACGCGGATCTCGTAGTACTCAACGCCAACGGAGGCATCGACGAAGTGATGGCGCGAGGACGGTGGCACGTACGCAGTGGCGCGACGGTCGTGGCGGGGCCGTTCGAACGGGCCGGGGCCCGTTGAGTCCGGCCAAGCCGGAGGGCAACGGGACGCGCGGCTGGATCATCCCCGTGGGCGGAGCGGAGGCTAAGGTCGGTGAGACCGAGATCCTCCGTCGCTTCGTCCGCCTGGCCGGCGGCCGAGAGGCGCGCATCGTCATCATTCCGAGC
>DATHMJ010000025.1:0-3789 GCA_035487215.1 Gemmatimonadales bacterium | reverse complement strand
GCGGTATAGATGCGGGCCGGCAGGACGATCACGTCCGCCGATGGCGGCGGGGGCGTGGAAGACGAGTGCGCGGCGGTGCAGCCGGCCGCGGCGAGCAGGACGGCGGTGGAGCGGAGGCGCATAGAGGGATCGCGGTTTGGCCGCCTGAAGGAACACGCGGCGGTCGTTGGGAGCAAGCTGGGCGGCGGGCGAGAGGCCGGCAACGGGTGTGACCGTGATATTGCGCATTTTATGCATCAAGTGACTCACGTATCGTCATCAGATGGTCTGTTTGTGCATATGCGCTCGTTGAATCTTACGAATTATGCAAGATCTTCTTGACACCAGGACAATGGGGGCGTATACTGGCTTTGTGATCCCGTTACGGCTGTGCCGGACCGTTTGCCCGCTCGCGCATCGAAACTCGGCCCCCCGCTCGCCGCGAACGCCGGGGTGACGGTCTGCGCTGTGCCTATGTCGCAAAGCCCCCGCGCTCGCGCCGCACGCGGGGGCTTCTCGTTGCCCAGCTCGACGCGGTCATCCGTCCCTTCGCCTGGAGTCTGCCAGCGATGAAACTCATCAGTTGCATCATCCGCCCCGACCGCCTGCCCCCGGTCAAAGAAGCCTTGTTCCGGGCCGGGGTCACCGGCATCACCATCACCAAGGTGAGCGGCCATGGAGGGGAGCGCGACATGGTTACGGTGCGCCGTGGGTCGCGGCTCCTCCTCGAGTTCCGCGAGAAGATCAAGATCGAGATGGCCTGCTCCGAGCCGTTCGTCGAGGCGACCATCAACGCCATCGTGGCGGCGGCCCGCACCGGGTCGGTCGGCGACGGCAAGATCTTCGTCCAGCCCCTCGATCGCGTCGTCCGCATCCGCACCGGCGAACGCGACAACGCCGCGCTCACGCCGGTCACCGCCGAAATCGTCCAGAAGCACGCGCTCGAGCTGGCCGGCAAGAGCTAGCCGGCAAGAGCTAGCCGGCAAGAGCTAGCCGGCGGCCCCCGCCCACCGTCCCGACTCTTACCCTATCACGCGAAGGAGCTCGATCACCGCCATGTCCACGACGTTGCGAAGTCTCGGTACCCGGTTGCGAACGAACTGGCAGGACCCTTTGATCCGGCGCAACGTCGGCCTGCTGTTTCTCGGGAAGGCCATCGGTCTCTTCCTGGTGCTCTCCCTCATGACGCGGTGGTTCCTGCCGGCGTTGCTCGACGCGCAGGCCGCCGCGCCGGCGCCCACCTCCGCTCCCGACCCGATGGCGTCGGTCAACGCGATCAACACAGTCTGGACCCTCGTCGCCGCCTTCCTGGTGTTCTGCATGCAGGTGGGCTTCGTGATGCTCGAGGCCGGCTTCGCCCGCTCCCGCGAATCGGTCAACATCCTGGTCGAGGGCATTGCCGACACCTGCATCTGCGGGGTGACCTTCTGGCTCTGGGGCTTTGCCTTCATGTTCGAGCCCGGCACGCCCTGGATCGGGACAACCGGCTTTGCGCTCCAGGGCCTGGCACCGACGTACGGAGCCACCGGCGTGCCGCTGCTGGCGTTCTGGGTGTTCCAGTTCGCCTTTGCCGACACCTGCTCCACGATCACCTCGGGCGCGATGATCGGCCGTTGCGGCTTCGTCGGCGACCTGTTGTACAGCGTGGGCGTGACCGGATTCATCTATCCGATCATCGGCCACTGGGCCTGGGGCCCGGACGGGTGGCTCGCGGTGATGACGCCCATCTCGTTCCACGACTTCGCCGGCTCCACCGTGGTGCACACGATCGGCGGAACGATCTCGCTGGCCGGCGCCATCGCGCTCGGTCCCCGCCTGGGCCGCGTATTCAAGCGGGACGGCGGCGGTCCGATGCCAGCGCACGATCTCATCATCGGCGCGGCAGGCGGACTGATCCTGTGGTTCGGATGGTACGGCTTCAACCCCGGCAGCACCCTCTCCGCCCTCGACACGGCGGGGATCGGGCGGGTGTCCTTCAACACCACGCTCGCGGCCTGCTCCGCGGGGCTCACAGCCCTGTTCTACTCCTATATCCGCACCAAGAAGTGGGACCTGGCACTCACGACCAACGGGTTCCTCGCCGGCCTGGTCGCCATCACGTGTCCCTGCTACTGGGTCGATCCGGTGGGGGCGTTCTTCATCGGCATCGGAGCGGGGATCGTCGTCGTCTGGGGAATCGACGCGCTGGAGTACCTGCGCGTAGATGACCCGATCGGCGCTGTTCCGGTGCACATGGTCGCCGGTATCTGGGGTACCTTGTCGCTCGGCCTCTTCGCGGCGGGCAAGTACGGCGCTCCCACGCCCACGGGACAGGACGTCAGCACGGTGGTCACCGGTCTCTTCTACGGTGGCGGGCTCAGCACCTTAAAGGCGCAGTTCATCGGGAGCGCCTCCATTACGGTGGCCACGTTCGCGTCGGCGATGGCGCTGATGTACGCGGTGAAGGCAACCGGCACCTTGCGGGTGTCGCCGGAGGGCGAGCTGGAGGGGCTCGACTTGCACGAGCACGGCTCATCGGCGTACCCGGAGTACATGATCAGTGGCTCGGAGAGCGTCATCCTCTCAGTGGCCGACACCAGCAAGGCCGCCTAGCGGCGGTCTAACGCTCCGGCTGGCGTGGCGACGTCTGGGAAGCGCCGCGCCGGTCGGGGTGGTGGGTATCGAGCGCCAACCGCAGTTGATCGTGCCAGACGGGAATGGTGAGCTCGGCAGCGGCGGACCATCCGGAGGCGCGAACCTCGATCCGCAGTTTCACCGCAACCACAGTTGCCGGCTCGCCCAGCGGGCTCCGGCGCCAGACATACTCGCTCGGCAGCGCACGAGTGCTGAGACGGAGGCTCGCGAGCGCAGTGGAGCGGGTGAGGAGCACGAGCGCGGAGCCGCCTTCATGCGCGGCGCGAGAGACACGCACCATCGCGGTGGCGTCCGGGTCCACGCCGTCGAGCACGACGAGCCCGAAGCCGCCCGAGCGGGCGAGCTCCTCCGCGGCTCGGAGCCCGGCGTTCGGCCCCTCAGGCTGGACGAGCAGCGGCCCCTCACACCAGCATGCGCCAGCGACGGTATGAGTGGCGTCGATCCAGACCGTGCGCTCGCCGCCCGCCACAGTTCGAAGACAGGTGGACCGAAGCACGGCGGCCGCCCCAGGCCCCGGGCTCCAGACTGCGATTCGCCCGCGCTGGAACCCTCCATCCGGCAGAATCGCATCCAGGGCGGAGACCCCAGTCGGGACCGTTCCGCGTGCCCAGCCACGGATGGAGACCGCGTCTGGAAATCGTTGTGCCAGAGCGGCTTGGATTGATGCGACGCGAGCAGCAGGCATGCGCTATAGGGGGTGTTTATATACCGAATAAATACCGAATCAAGTAATTCGTCAATAATCGCGGCCTCCTCCGCGACTCGAAATGCCAGCTCGTTTCGCACCCGCGACCCCCCACCGCCGCACCGCCACTCCGGCCCAAATGGCCTCGACCAGACCGAATGGCCACGCGCCCTGGAGGAAGCCGTACACGGATCCGAGGACACACGCTCCCGCGAACGCCAGGATGAACCACGGGCTCCGTGCCTCGAGCGCATAGGTGACCAGCATGGCCGTCACAGCGAACAGGCCGAAGGCGGTGAGGAGATCCATGCGACCAGCTCCTTACGGCAAGGCACGCGCCTCCGGCACGAGCGCGCGCCCGATCGTGTTCGCGTCGGTACCGAACCACAGCGCCTTGGTGCCCGGGTGATACACCATGTGCCGCACGGTGAGACCACCGCTCTCGGCGATCGGGGTTTCGCCGATGAACTTCTCGGCGGTCGCATCGAACC
>DATHMJ010000024.1:0-4826 GCA_035487215.1 Gemmatimonadales bacterium | reverse complement strand
TTCCTCCCACTGGGAGACCCGGGTGGACAACAGGTCGACGTCCTGCTCCAACTGGGCAAGCTCGCCGGTGAGGGCCTTCGCGCCCTCGCCGGCGTCGGTCACGGTGGACGTGGCGCGATCGAGCCGCTCGGTGGCCGCCTGAAGCCGAGCCGCCACCTGCGCTTCCCGCACCTGCCATTGCGCGCGCTTCTCGCGCACGCTCTCTTGCGCGCTTTCCAGGTCGGCCAAGGCCGCGCGCGCGGCGCCCAGGTCTTCGTCCAGCCGCGCCCGCGCGACGTCGCCCTCGACCAAGGCGGCGTCCACGTCCACCATGCGCTGCTCCGCCTTCGCCAAGCGCTCCGATAGTCGGGCAACCTCGGCATCCGCGGCGCCAAGCTCCCGGCTCAGGTTGTTCACGAAGCGGGCGGCATCCTCCGCCGTTGCCGTGGCTTGCCGCTCGGCGTCGCGGCTGCGCTCGACGTTCGCGACGGACTCGGTGAGCGCACCCTCGAGCTGAGCGAGGCGCGCCAGCGCGCTGTTGAGGCCCGCCTCGGCCGCGCCCAACGCGATGCTCGCAAGCTCCGCATCCTGCGCCAGCGTCTCCAGCTCGGCGCGGCGGCGCAGCGGACCCGACGGTGCCGTGGCACCGCCCAGGAAGATGGCGCCGCTCGCGCGACGGAGAACATGACCCGCCTCGTCCAGCACCTGAGAGCCGGCGAGAGCGGCGCGAACCCACGCCGCGGCTGGCCCTTCGGCCCGAAGCCGTTCGTCGAGGGGAGGCGCGTTCGCCGGAAGCGACGGCCCGGGTTCGGCCGGCAGGAGGACCAGCGCGCCCGGCTGCTTTTCCGCGTGCCAGGCACGAATCGCGTCCACCGCGGCGAGGTCGCGCACCAGTACGGCGTGGGTCCACTCGCCCAGCAGACGCTCGGCCAGCTCGGCGTGTTGCCGGCTCGTCCGGACGAAGTCGCTGAGCGGCCCGAGGACCCGGTCGCCGAAACGCTTGCGCGCGGCCAGGAGCGCTGCGGCCCCTGGCGCGAGACCGACCCGCTCGCGGTCGAGCTGTCCCAGCGCCTCACGCCGCGCGGTGATCTGCGCCAGCGATTCCTCAGCCTGGCGCCGCTCGGAGCGGACGAGCGCCTCGCGCTCGCGCGCCTCGGCGACCAGATGGCGGGCCTGCTCCGCGTCTCCCGCGGCCCGCCGGGCTTCGTGACCTCGGAACGACGCCTGCTCGGTCGCGTGGTCGCGGCGCCGCTCGGCAACCGCCAGCTCGGACTTGAGCCCGCCGCTATGGGCGGCGGCTTGGGCCACGCGCTCCCGGAGTGACGCCAGCTCGCCTTCGAGCGCCGTGCGCTCGCCTTCGAGCGACCGCAGGGTTTGCGCCCGCGTCTGCAGCTCCTCTTCCCGCTGGCGCACGACGCCTCGCTGCTGGACCAGCCGTTCACGCCCGGCCTCTTCTTCGGCGGTGCGGCCGGCGACTTCGGTCTCGATGCGGGCGTGCTCCGCGAGCGCCGCCGTGCGGTCCGCGGAGGCGGAGTCGCGCTCTCCGCCCGCGAGCTGGCCGCGCAGCTCCGCCTGGGTCCGCTCTTCCTGGGCCTTCAGTCGGCGCGTGGTGGCGTTGACCAGGCGTTCCCGAGCCAGGGCGAGGTCGCCCTCGAGCTTACCCAGCTCGACCCGGACCGCGCTCAACCGGCGAGCGATCTCCGTGCGCTGCACTTCCGCCGCGGCCCGGGCACGGGCGGTGACGTCGCGGCCCACTTCCGCGGTCGCGAGCGCCTCGCGCTCCGAGGGCAGCATCCGGTCGAGCTCGGTGAACCGTGCTTCGATGCCGGCGGTGCGCTCGGCGAGCGCGTCGAGGTGCCGCCGGACGAGCGTGAGCTGGACCGCGAACTTCTCCTCGGTGAGCTTGACGTGCCGCTCGGCCTTGCCCTTCTGCCGAGCGAGGCTCCGGATCTGCGACTGGACCTCGTTGACCAGGTCTTCCACCCGCTGGAGATCGCTGGCCGTTTCCTCGAGCCGGCGCTCGGTGGACTGCTTGCGGTCGCGATACAGGCCGATCCCGGCCGCTTCCTCGAACAGCGACCGCCGCTCCTCCGCCCGGTCCGACAGCAACAGCTTGATCATGTCGGCCTCGATCACCACACCGGCGTCACTGCCGAGCCCGGTGCCCCGCAGCAGATCCTGAATGTCCCGGAGTCGGACGGTCGCACCGTTGAGCAAGTAATCGCTCTGCCCGGACCGCGAAAGCCGTCGGGCGATGACGACCTCCTGGTACGCGATCGGGAGGTCGCCGTCGGTATTGTCGAGATAGAGCGCCACTTCGGTCACGTTCACCGGCCTGCGCGTCGCCGAGCCTTGGAAGATCACGTCTTCCATCTTGCCGCCGCGGAGCAGCCGGGCCGACTGCTCGCCCAAGACCCAGCGCACCGCGTCGGAGACGTTCGACTTGCCGCAGCCGTTAGGACCGACGATGGCCGTGACGCCGTCGTCGAAGTTCAGCGTCACCGTATCCGCGAACGACTTGAATCCGGTGAGCTCGAGCTTGATGAGCTTCATTCGGCGCGTCCTCTGGTCGGGAGTGCCCGCTTCATTGCGCGGGTTGATCCTGCGGAGTGATGACGAATGACGGCATGCCGAGGCTCTTGCCGGTCGCCTCGGCCTGTTCACGGGTGGCGTAAGGCCCAAGCACGACGCGATAGGCTTCCCCGCCGCTCTTGGGGGGGATCACGGCGGCGGGCAGCCCCGCCGCTTTGAGCTTGCCGGCCAGCTCGTCGGCCCAGGCCGGATTCTGCGAGCTGCTCACTTGGAGATAGATCGCGGACGGGGCCGCTCCCGTGTCCGCGGGGGTGGTACCGGAATCGGCCGCGCCGGCGGAGGCCAGCTCCTGACGCTGCTCCTCGGCCGGGAGCCACGCGAGGGGCAGCCACAAGTCAGCAGCGCCGCCGGTGACCGTGCCGGTCACGACCAGGCCGTTGGCGCCGAGGTCGAGCGCGCGAACGTCGGCGCCGGCGCGGACGAGCAGGGTGCGGCTACCCACCACGGCTGGGAGATCGGTCCCCCACTTTGCGGCGACTCCGCCGATGAACCGATTCGTGCTGGCGTCCACCACCCACACCGAATCGCCCTTCTCCGGTCGCGCGAGGAGCCACGAGCCATACAGGTCGCTGCGGAGATCGCGCGCGGGCCCGGGGAGGCCGATGGTTTCGAGCGCCTCGTTCCCGAATCGGTCGAACACCTGGATGTCACCTTTCCCGCGAGCGACATACAACCGGTGGCCCGAGGGCGAGAACACGACGGCGCGCGCCCCGCCCGAGACGGGGAGCACGCGAACCGGCTGCTTCGCCTGCGGCTCGTACAGGATCACGGCGGAATCCGCCGCCACGGCGACCAGATCACCGAGGTAGGTGGCTGCCGCGGCGCCTCCCGGAAGCGCGGCGCGCCCCAGCGCCTGATCCGACGTCAGCATCATCGTCTCGGCGCGATCCGCGGCGGGAACGGTCACGAGCGCGCCGTTCATGGTGCCGTATAGACCCCGGCTCGCCCCCGCCAACTTGTTCCGGAATCGCAGCGGTGTCCGCCGAATGATTTGAGTCACGACGGCGCCCGAATCCACGGCGTATACCGCCCCGTCGGGGCCCACGGTCGCCTCCCGCACCTGTCCCAGCACGCTGCGGGTGCGGCGGGAGTTGAGATCGAGACCGATCAGGTTGTTTTTCGCGTCGATGAGGTAGACCGCTCCCTGCTCGAGATCGGTGCCCACCAGCCGCTTCGTGGCCGGAAGCTTGTCCGCCTCCTTCCAGGCGGATTCGGTGAGGGCGGGCACGCGGTAGAGCCGGGCCTGGCCCGCAGCCACCGGGAGGCGGAGCACGCTCGCGGGCGGGGTCGCCCGCGGTGCGTCGGGCAAGCGGCTCACCGGCCGCTCGGTGCCGCCGCAGGCAGCGACCATCAGCGCGGCAGCGGCGATGAATCGGGGATGCACAGGTGAAAGGTAGACGGAACGCGCTGCGGGGTAAACGGTTACCGTGAAAAGGGGCCCGCCCCCTGGCGGACCCCGCTAACGGCTCCCAGCCAACAGCCAACGGCTAAAGGCCAACGGCTCTTTCTAGAACGTCGGGCCCAGACTCAGCGTCCACAGGTGCGAGATCGGCCGATTGAGCGGTCGGGCGTAGTCCAGCCGCAGGATCACGAACCCGAACAGATTGGTGCGAACTGAGGCACCGTACGCCTGAAGCGGCGTGCGGGTGTTTTCCAGATCGTCACCCGGCTGGAGGCTCCACTTGAGGGTGTTACCGTCGTTCCACGCGATGCCGACGTCGTAGAAGAACGCGCCCTCGATGGGCGGCACGGCGCTCGGCAGTTTGCGGAAGATCTGGCGCGTGAGGATGGGGAAGCGCAGCTCAGCCGATCCGACGGCGAAACGCGAGCCGATCAACCGGTCCAGCTCCACGCAACCGCTCTGAGAGTTGGCCGGCGCCGCCTGGATGATGGCGCACTCGTTCCGGTCGTAGGAGCCGGAGGTGTGCCCGCGGATGAAATCGGTGACACCGATGAAGTTCTGGAACTGCGTGGCGTCCCGACCGAAGCGACCGAGGAACAGGCCTCTCGTCGCGAGCACGATAGGGCCGGCGATCTTGTCGTACCGACGATAGTCCCCCAGGCCCTGGAAGAAGCGCCAGCCGCCGATCGTTTGGGAGACCTCGAACCGCGAGCGGCGACCCGCGAACGGACCGGTATAGCCGGCAAGCGAGTTGTCGTGCACCAGCGCCAGACGGGGCTGGACGTAGTTGTGCGACCCTAGCCCGATCTTCTGAATCGACGGTTGGGAGACGAGCGGCTCGATGATCTGGTAG
>DATHMJ010000023.1:0-2673 GCA_035487215.1 Gemmatimonadales bacterium | reverse complement strand
GGCGCTGCTTCGTGAGCGGCACCAGCTTTCCATTGATTCGGGCGCGGAAGACGTCGCCGGCCTTGATGTGCAGATCCGAGGCCCCGCGCTCGACCGCCGCCTTAATGATCTTTTCCATGTTCAGTCACCCATCAGGCTTCGATCGCCGGCCTCGACGCAGGGAGAAAGCCCATGAGGTCACGGGCCTCTCTCAACGTTTCCCGCGCGATCGACCGCGCCCGGTCCGCGCCGGCCGCGAGAATTTCGTCTACCCGGTGCGGTGCCGCCGCCAGCTCTTCCGCTCGCTCCCGGATCGGCGCGAAGTGCGCGACGATGGCGTCGGCCAGGACCCGCTTGCAATCGAGGCACCCCCACTCCGCGCCCCGACACTTTCGGGCAACGTCTACCACTGTCTCCGGCGTGGAGAAGTACCGGTGCAGATGGTAGATGTTGCAGATCTCCGGATTCCCCGGATCTTTCCTGGTGACGCGGGCGGGATCGGTCACGGCCGGCCGGAGCTTCTGCCAGATCTGGTCGGGGCTCTCGAGGATGCCGATGGTGTTGCCCAGGCTCTTCGACATCTTCGCTTGCCCATCGAGGCCCATGATCCGCTTGGCTTCGGTGAGCAGCGGTTTCGGCTCGGGGAAGAAATGCTGGCGGCGCCCGAACTCGGCGTTCCATCGGCGGGCTACTTCCCGCGCCAGCTCCAGATGCTGCACTTGATCCTCGCCCACCGGCACCAGGTCGGCCCGGTAGAGGAGAATATCCGCGGTCATCAGAATGGGATAGTTGAGTATGCCAGCCGGAATGCTGTCGACCCGCTGCGCCTTATCTTTGAACTGGGTCATGCGCTCGAGCTCACCCAACGGCGTGACCGAGTTCAGCAACCACATCAGCTCCGAGTGCTCCGGCACATGTGACTGCACGAAGAGCGTCGAACGCTCCGGGTCGATGCCCGAAGCGAGCAAGCCGATCGCCATCTCCTGCGTCCGCAAGGCCAGCGTGCGGGGATCGTACTTGGCCGTGATGGCGTGCAGGTCCACGATCGCAAAAAAGCATTCGTAGGACGCCTGGAGCCGGACCCAATTCTGGACGGCGCCGAGGTAGTTGCCGATGTGGAGCTCTCCCGACGGTTGTATTCCGGAAAAGATGCGCGGCATGACCCAAGGTACCCACCCGGAGCGAGCGCAGCAAGATGCTGTCCCCATTGGACTTACTCGATCTCGCCAGATCCGCTGCCACCCGCGCCGCCCGGTTCATCCGGGAGGTGGAGCGGCCGGCGGATCCCGAAGCCTGGGTGGAGAAGGGCACCCGCGATTTCGTGACCGAGGTGGACCGAACAGCGGAGCGACTCATCACCGAGGTTCTGCTCGCGGGCGATCCCCGAGCCAGGATCCTGGGAGAGGAGCTGAGCCCGGACGTGCCGCTGGACGGGCTGGTCTGGGTAGTGGACCCGCTCGATGGAACGACCAACTTCCTGCACGGTTATCCGGCCTATGCCGTCTCGATTGCCGCCGCGATGGACGGCGTGCTGACGGCCGGCGTGGTCCACCATGTTCCCCGCGACGAGGTCTTTTGGGCCACGCCTGGCGGCGGCGCTTGGTGCGGTGACCGCCAGCTGCGAGTCTCTCCGATCACGTCGCCTGCTCGGGCGTTGATCGGGACCGGGTTTCCGTTCAAGGATCTGGCGACGCTCGACGGCTATCAACGGCAGTTCGCCCGGGTCGCGGCAGGCACAAGCGGGATCCGGCGCGCAGGTTCCGCGGCCATCGATCTGGCGGACGTGGCCGCGGGGAGGTTCGAGGGATTCTGGGAGCAGCACCTCAGTGCCTGGGACATCGCCGCGGGCCTGCTGCTGATCCGCGAAGCGGGCGGCCGAGCGACCGACTACGCCGGGCGCGACCTCGGTGTGGAGCACGGGCCGGTGGTCGCGGGCAATCCCGCCGTTCACCGCTGGCTACTGGAGACACTCCGTGACGGAATCTGACGACTCCATCGCCGGCTGGGTCGATGCCCTGGCCGCCCCGACCGCGACGCCGGCCGGTGGCTCCGCCGCTGCCATCGGCGCCGCGCTCGCCGGAGGACTGGTCGAAATGGTCGCTCGGCTGACTACCTCCCGCGAGAGCTACGCCGACATCCGGGAGAAGACCTCCGCGGCGGCCGACCGTGCACGGTGGCTCCGGGGGCGGCTCCTCGCGCTCGCGGCAGAGGACGCCAACACCTTCCGCGAAGTGATGGAGGCGACCGCGTTGCCGCGGGACACGGAGGCCGAAATCGCCCGGCGCAACGCCGCCCGGGCCGACGCGCTCAAGGGAGCAGCGGGCGTGCAGTACGAGCTCCTGCTGCTCGCCGCGGAGGTGGCCGATCTCGGCGAGGAGCTGGTGGCGCGAGGACTTCGCAGCGCGGTGGGGGACGCCGCCTCCGCCGTATTCCTTGCCGCGGCCGCCTGCCGAAGCGCGCACTGGGCGATTCGCAGCAATCTTCACCGGCTCTACGACGATCGCGACGCCGAACGCATGATGGCGGCGGCGCTGGAGCGCCTCGAAGGGGTGGCGGCGGTGGAAAAGCGGGTGGTGGTCGAGCTGAGTGAGAGGCTATAGCAGAGCCGTTGGCCGTCTTACGCCGCCGTCAGAATCCGGGGCCCGTCCGAGGTAATGGCGATCGTGTGCTCGAAGTGGGCGGAGAGGCTGCCGT
>DATHMJ010000022.1:0-9733 GCA_035487215.1 Gemmatimonadales bacterium | reverse complement strand
GGTACGGGACGCAACGCGTCGGAGTTCATCGACAAGGTCGTGGACGCGTCCGGCGCGGCGGCCGCGCGGGAGTACGCCGTGCTCCTTCGGCGCAAGCAGCTGGACGTCCCGGATGCAACCGCGATCAATCGTTGGGAGCGCCGGTATTGGGCTCAGGTCGTGCAGCGCGAGCAATACAATTTCGATTCGCAGCAGGCGCGCCGATACTTCACCTACGACCGGGTCGAACAGGGAATGCTGGACGTGGCGGCGCGGATCTTTGGCGTGAGCTTCCGCCGGGTCGAGGGCGTGCCGGTGTGGCATCCGTCCGTCAAAACCTTCGAGATGTTGGAAAACGGCAAGGTAGTCGGCCGCTTTTATTTCGACATGCACCCCCGGCCTGGCAAGTTCAACCATGCCGCCACGTTCGCGGTGCGAACGGGGACTACCAGTCAGTTGCCGGAGGCCGCCCTCGTCTGCAACCTGCCGGGCGGCGTGGAGGGCGACCCCGGCCTGATGGACCCGGATGATGTGCGGACCGTCTTCCACGAGTTCGGCCATCTCTTCCATCACCTGGCGGCTTCGCACCACCGGTGGATCGGCATCTCGGGCATTACGACCGAATGGGACTTCGTCGAGGCGCCGTCGCAGATGCTCGAGGAGTGGATGCGCGACCCGACGACGCTGGCCTCGTTCGCGAAGGACTACCAAACGGGTGAGCCCATCCCTGCGGACCTGGTGCGGCGCATGGTTCGGGCGACGGACTTCGGGAAGGCCTTGGGGGTGCGGCGGCAGATGACGTTCGCGCGGATCTCGCTGGCATTGCACCAGGGGGCGCCCGGCAGGATCTCGCCCGATTCGGTGGTGGACCAGACCGAGCTGCGGTACGAGCCCTTCCCGCTCATGCCGGACACCCACTTCGAGGCCGGCTTCGGACATCTCACCGGCTATTCCGCCGTCTACTACACGTACATGTGGTCGCTGGTGATCGCGAAGGACCTGTTCTCCACGTTCGATCGGTCGCGATTGATGGAGCCGGGCATTGCGCGGCACTACCGGGAAGTCGTGCTTGCCCCAGGCGGCTCGAAACCGGCAGCCGACCTCGTCCACGCGTATTTGGGGCGGCCCTTCAACTTCGACGCGTGGCGGCGGTGGCTCGACGAAGAGCCGACGGCGCCCGCGAGCGCGCCCTGAATCGCGAGCGCGCCTCGAGCCGCTAGCGCGCCATCACCCGGGGACGGCCACCCGTGGCTCCGGGGCGGTGGCCTCCGCTCGCACCGCACGCACGATCCGCTCGCCGAACTCCGCGGTTCCGAGGCTCGGCTCGCCCGGGCGAGCCAGGTCTCGGGTGCGCGCGCCCTGATCCAGCACGGAGCCGATGGCTAGCTCGAGTACCTGGGCGGCGTCCGGCAGCTTGAGGCCGTGCCGGAGCAGCATGGCAGCGGACGCGATCGCGCCGATGGGGTTGGCGATGCCCTGGCCCGCGATATCGGGCGCGGACCCGTGGACCGGCTCGAAGAGCCCGGGGCCCGCGCCGAGGGACGCCGACGGCAGGAGGCCGAGCGAGCCCGCGAGCACCGCCGCCTCGTCGCTCAGAATGTCCCCGAAGAGATTCTCGGTCACCAGCACGTCGAGCGACGCCGGGTTCGCCACCAGCCGCATCGCGGCAAAGTCCACGTACAGATGTTCCAGCTCGACGTCGGGGTAGTCCGCCGCCACCCGCGTCACCACGTCCCGCCAAAGCTGGGAGACCTCCAGTACGTTCGCCTTGTCTACCGACGTCACGTGCCGCCGCCGGC
This sequence comes from Gemmatimonadales bacterium, assembly GCA_035487215.1. Classification (GTDB taxonomy): domain Bacteria; phylum Gemmatimonadota; class Gemmatimonadetes; order Gemmatimonadales; family GWC2-71-9; genus DASQPE01. Next base: position 7,955 of record DATHMJ010000022.1, on the reverse strand, counting down.
CCCGAGCAGCCTCGAAGGCCACCCGGCTGACCCGCTCCACCTCGGCTGCGGTGTAGCGCAGCGTGTTGACTCCACTCGAATCGTCGCGGCCCCGTGGCTCTCCATAGTAGAGCCCGCCGGTCAGCTCCCGCACGATGAGGAGGTCGACGCCCACCAAACGCTCCGGCCGCAGGGGCGAGGCGTGGGTCAGGGCCGGATGCACAGCCACCGGGCGCAAGTTGGCGTAGACCCCGAGCAGCTTTCGGAGGGCCAGGAGGCCGGCTTCGGGCCGCTGGTGCCGTGGGGCTCGATCCAGCGACGGATCGCCCACCGCGCCAAGGAGAACCGCGTCCGCCGCCGTGACGGCCTCGCGCGTCTGTTCGGGGAACGGCTCACCGAACCGGGCGACCGCGTTGGCCCCGATCGGGTACTCCTTGGTTTCGAAGCGATAGTCGAACAGGTCGCCGACCGCGGCGAGGGCCCGAAGAGCCTCGGCGGTCACCTCGGGGCCGATGCCATCGCCCGGCAGCACGGCGAGACGGTAGCGCTTCATGCCGATCTCCTAGCGCCAGCGAACCGCTGCTCGAACGCGGCAATCCTGGATTCCTGCAGCAGCGTCCGACCGATCTCGTCCAGACCGCGGAGCAACATCTCACACCGATAGGAGTCGAGCTCGAAACCGGCGGCAAAACCGGCGCGATCAGTCACGGAACGCCGCTCGAGATCGACCGTGACCTCGTAGCCGCCGGCCGCGGCGTCGGCCCGGCGGAACAGCTCGGCCACCTCGGCCTCGGCCAGGCGAACCGGGAGCAGCCCATTCTGGCAGCAGTTGTTGTAGAAGATGTCCGCGAACGACGGAGCGATGATGGCGCGGAAGCCGAACTCGCCCAGCGCCCAGGGAGCGTGCTCGCGGGACGACCCGCAGCCGAAGTTCGAGCCCGCCAGGAGGATGGACGCACCAGCCGCGGCGGGACGGTTCAGCTCGAAGGCAGGATCGAGCGAGCCGTCGGGCCGATAGCGCCAGTCGAAGAACAGAAACTCTCCGAAGCCGGTGCGCTCGACCCGCTTGAGGAACTGTTTGGGGATGATCTGGTCGGTGTCGACGTTGACGCGCGGCAGCGCGGCAACCCGGCCGGTGTGGACAGTGAACGGCTTCATTCGTCTCCCCTACCGGAAAGCCCTCGAAAAGTGAGAGGTAAGAAGTAAGAGGTGGGCAGTGAGTCCGGGGAGGAGGATCCGTCCTCGCCTGCGTCCCTCTTACCTCTTACTTCTCCCTTTTTTCTACGTGATTCCCGCCGCATCCGTTTCCGACTCACAAGTATCCGCGCACATCCACCAACCGTCCCGCGATGGCCGCGGCGGCCGCCATGGTCGGGCTCATCAGGTGGGTCCGGCCGCCCTTCCCCTGGCGACCCTCGAAGTTCCGGTTCGACGTGGACGCGCACCGCTCCCCGCTTCCCAACACGTCGTCGTTCATGCCGAGGCACATGGAGCAGCCCGCATTGCGCCACTCGAAGCCGGCCTCGCGAAATATCCGGTCGAGGCCTTCGGCCTCCGCCGAGGCTTTGACCCGCATGGAGCCGGGCACAACCATCGCACGGACGCCGGAGGCCACGCGCTTGCCCCGAATCACCGAGGCCGCCGCCCGGAGGTCCTCGATCCGCCCATTGGTACAGGAACCCAGAAAGACGCGGTCGACGGGGACGCCTTCGAGCGGGGTCCCGGGGATCAGACCCATGTATTCGAGCGCGCGCGCGGTCGCGCGGCGGTCACTGTCGCGCTCGTAGCCGTCCGGATCGGGCACGCACGCGGTGATATCCGCGACCATGCCGGGGTTCGTGCCCCAGGTGACTTGGGGAGCCAACGTCGATGTATCGACGACGACCTGCCGGTCGAAGACCGCGCCCGGATCGCTGGCGAGCGCACGCCAGCCGGCCACCGTCTCGTCCCAGGCAGGTCCCGAGGGTGTCCGGGGGCGTCCGGCCAGGTAAGCAAAGGTCGTATCGTCCGGCGCCACCATGCCGGCCCGGGCGCCGGCTTCGATGGACATGTTGCAGATGGTCATCCTGCCTTCCATCGAGAGCGCGCGAATGGCGTCGCCGGTGTACTCCACGACGTAACCGGTTGCCCCGTCGGTGCCGATCCGGCCGATCAGAGCGAGAATGAAGTCCTTCGGGGTCACGCCGGCCGCCGGGCGACCGGTGAAGCGGACCTCCATGGTGCGCGGTCGGGCCTGCACCAGACATTGCGTGGCCAAGACGTGCTCGACTTCGCTGGTCCCGATGCCGAAGGCCAGGGCCCCGAACGCGCCGTGGGTGGAGGTGTGCGAGTCGCCGCACACGATGGTCATGCCGGGCCGGGTCGCGCCCAGCTCCGGCCCGATCACGTGCACGATCCCCTGCCCCGGCGAGTCCAGACCGAACAACTCCACGCCGAACTCGTGCGCGTTCCGCTCGAGCACGCTGACCTGCGTGGCCGCGATCGGGTCGGCGATCGGCAGGCGGCGGTCACCGGTCGGGACGTTGTGGTCCACGGTGGCCAGCGTGCGTTCCGGCCGCCGGACCGTGCGGCCGGCCATCCGAAGCCCATCAAAGGCCTGCGGTGACGTCACCTCGTGAACGAGATGGAGGTCCACGTACAGCAGCGCCGGCCCGTCGGTCGGCTGATGCACGACGTGGCTGCTCCACACCTTCTCGAAGAGCGTCCGCTGGCTCATGCGTTACCCGGCAACTGGAGTCCTTGCCGCCGGGGCTGGACGAGGTTCGGATGCGGTGTCGCGACGCCCCCCGGGGCCACGGTCGCGCGCGCCGCTCGCCTCTTCGGACCACGGCATCATCGCGCGGAGCTTCCGCCCCACCTGCTCGATGGGGTGGTCGCGATCGACCTGGCGCAGGCGCTCGAAGTTGGGCCGCCCGGCCTTGTTCTCCGCCAGCCATTCCTTGGCGAAGTTGCCGTTCTGAATGGCCGCGAGGATCCGCTGCATCTCGGCCCGGGTTTCCGCCGTGATCAGCTTGGGCCCGCGAGTGTAGTCGCCGTACTCGGCCGTATCGCTGATGGAGTAGCGCATGAACCCGAGTCCGCCGCGGTACATGAGGTCCACGATGAGCTTGAGCTCGTGCAGGCACTCGAAGTACGCCATCTCGGGCGAGTAGCCGGCGGCGACGAGCGTCTCAAAGCCGGCCTTGACCAGCGCCGTCGTTCCCCCGCACAGCACGGCCTGCTCACCGAACAAATCGGTCTCGGTCTCTTCCCGGAAACTGGTCTGAAGCACGCCGGCCCGGGTACAGCCGATGCCCGCACCATACGCCAGGGCGTTCGGAAGCGCCTGGTTGCTGGCATCTTGATGAATGGCCACCAGCGCGGGCACGCCTCGGCCGGCTTCGTACTCGCTCCGCACCAAGTGTCCGGGCGACTTGGGCGCGACCATAGAGACGTCGACGCCCTTGGGCGGGACGATCTCGCCGTAGTGGATGTTGAACCCGTGGGCGAACATGAGCGTCTTGCCCGGCGCGAGGCCCGCCGCAACTCCTGATTCGTAGACCGTGCGCCCGTCTTGATCCGGAACCAGCATCATGATCACGTCGGCGGCTCGCGTTGCGTCGGCCACCGAGCGCACATCCAGGCCGGCCGCGGCGGCCTTGGCCCAAGATCCGCCGCCGGGCCGGAGGCCAACGACGACCGTGGCGCCGCTGTCACGCAGATTGAGCGCATGCGCGTGCCCCTGGCTGCCGAAGCCGATGATGCCGAAGGTTCGGCCGAGGATTCTGGAGCGGTCGGCGTCGGGATCGTAGAACATGCGAGGCGTCGTCATCCTGCGGTCTCCGGGGTAAGCGTGAAACCGGACCCTTGCGGTCGCTCGAGTGCGACGGCTCCGCTTCGGGCCACCTCGACGACCTCGAAGCGCTCCAGCGCCCGGAGGAAGGACAAGACGAACGCCTCGGAGCCGCTCACCTCCACGATGACGGCTTCCGGTGCCTCGTCTACGATGGTGGCCTTGTAGAGCAGCGCGACATCCAACAGCTCGGCGTAGCGCGCGGCACCGGGCCGAACCTTCACCAGTGCCAGCTCACGTGCCACGCCCTCCCGGGCGGGAAACGCGGCGACCTCCCGCACGCCGATGATCTTGTCGAGCTGCCGCGCGGCTCGATCCGCCGTCACTTGGTCCGTCTGCATCATGATCGTCAGCCTCGCGAGCCCGGGAGTGCCACTCGGCCCCACCGCGATGCTCTTGATAGGTAGGTTGCGCCGGCGGAGCAGTCCGAAGGCGCGGTTCAATGTGACCAGCTCGTGCTCCAGCACCACTGAGATGGTGTGACAGCCCGTCATGCCGAGACCAACGGCGCCGGCTCGCCCTCGATGGGCTCGGAGAGGGAGGCCCCGGGCGGGATCATCGGGAAGACGTTCGCCTCCTGCTCGATGAGGAATTCGACCAGCGCCGGTCCCGGGAATTCCATCGCGGCCCGGACCGCGTCCGCGGCGCGATTGGCCTCCGCCACCCGCCAGCCCGGGACGCCGTATGCGTCGGCCAGCTTCACGTAGTCCGGACTCCAGATCGGCGTCGCGGAGTAGCGACGCCCGTGGAAGAACTGCTGCCACTGGCGCACCATCCCCAGATAGCCGTTGTTGAAGATGGCCATCTTGACCGGGATGCGCTCCTGCACCATCGTGGCCATCTCCTGCATGTTCATCTGGAATCCGCCGTCTCCCGAAATCGCCCACACCGGTTCCTCTGGCCGAGCCAGCCGCACCCCAATCGCCGCGGGGACGGCAAAACCCATAGTGCCCAATCCCCCAGACGTGATGTGGGTGTTCGGCCGCTCATAGGGGAACAGCTTGGCCACCCACATCTGGTGCTGCCCCACGTCCGACACGATGGTGCAGTGCCCCTCGGTGACGTCATGCAGCGTCCGTAGGATGCCCTCGGGCGAGAGATCGCCGCGGTAATGCTCCACCCGGACCTTTGCAAAGCCGGCGATCTCTGCCTGCCAGGCGGCGCACTCGCGCGGCCGGACGAGCGCGAGCAGCCGCCGGAGGACGTCGCGGCAGTCGCCCACCAAGCCGACGGCCGTTGGCACGTTCTTGCCGACTTCGGACGGATCCAGCTCGATATGGATGATCTTGGCACGAGGAGCGAAGGCCGCGGTGTTGCCGGTTACGCGGTCGTCGAACCGGAGCCCGACGCCAACGATCAGATCCGCGTGTTGGATGGCGCGGTTCACGTGAACCTCGCCGTGCATCCCGGGCATGCCCAGATGCAGGGGATGCGACTCGGGGAAGCCGCTGATCCCGAGCAGCGTAGTGATGACCGGCATGCCGGTACGCTCAGCCAAGCAGCGGAGCTCGGCGTAGGCATCCGCTTGCAGCACACCGTGCCCGGCCATGATCAGGGGGCGCCGAGCATCGGCGATCAGTCGGGCCGCCTGAGCCAGCTCCGCCGGCGATGCGTCGGTTCCGACGGGAGACGCCGAGTCGCCCGGTGCCGAGGCCGCGGCGGGGGTGTACGCGATCTTCTGGTTCTGTACATCCTTCGGAACGTCCACGAGCACCGGTCCCGGACGCCCCTCTTGCGCGATGGCGAGCGCCTCCCGGATCGCCTTCGCCAACTCCGAGACGTCCTGCACCAGCACGTTGTGCTTGGTGATGGGTTGGGTGATGCCGATGATGTCGGTTTCCTGGAAGGCGTCGCGCCCGATCATGCTGCGCGAGACCTGGCCGGTGATCGCCACGACCGGAGTGCTGTCCATATGGGCCGTGGCGAGCCCGGTGACCAGATTCGTCGCCCCGGGGCCCGAGGTCGCGACACAGACGCCGGGTCGGCCGCTCGCACGGGCATAGCCATCGGCCGCATGCGCGGCGGCCTGCTCGTGCCGGACCAGCACGTGCCGAAGCCCCGGATATTCCGGCAGGGCGTGATAGAACGGCATGATCGCGCCACCGGGGTAGCCGAACATGAGGTCCACGCCCTCCTCCAGGAGGACGCGACACATCACCTGGGCGCCGGTCAGCGTTTCCGTCATCGACCGTTCGGCTCCATCGGGATCATCACACGCCCCAGAGATACGAGGAGTTGAGCGCGCTGGCCTCGAGCCGCTCCGCGTGGCGCGACTTGTTGAGCGCGTGGATCAGGGCACGCGCACTCGCTTCCACGATGTCCGTGGACGCGCCTTGCCCGCTCAGCGATTTGCCGTCGACGCGTGCCTGCAGGAACACCTGGCCCACACTGTCCCGGCCCGGGGTTACCGACCGGAGCTGCAGGCTGATCACCTCGACCTGCCGCCGCAGGATGTCGCTGATGGCGCTGAACGCCGCGGCGATCGGCCCGTCCCCGTTGCCCGTGGCCGTGCGCTCCCCGCTCCAGGGACCGACCAGCCGCACGGTCGCCGCCGCGGGAACGCTGCCGCAGGTCACCTCGAGGTGACTGAGCTGATACTCCTCGGGGGCGTCGTGGAAGGAATCGTGGAGCAGGGCGAGCAGATCCTCATCGAGAATCGCTCGCTTGCGGTCGGCCAGGGCCGTGAATTGGCGGTAGATCTCCCCCAGGCGTTCGGCATCCAGCTCGTAGCCCAGCTCCCGGAACCGCTGCTCCAGGGCGTGGCGACCCGAGTGCTTGCCCAGCACCAGCGTCGACTTGGGGATCCCCACCGTCTCCGGCCGGATGATCTCGTAGGTCGCGCCGTTCCTGAGCATGCCGTGCTGGTGAATGCCGGACTCGTGCGCGAACGCGTTCCGCCCGACGACGGCCTTGTTGGGTTGGGGGAAGACGCCCGTCAGGTACGACAGCAGCTGGCTGGTCCGGTAGATCTCCTGCGTGACGATCTTGGTGCGGAAGCCGAGCTGGGGGCGAACCACGCCGGCCATGACCAGCTCCTCGAGGGCGGCGTTGCCGGCCCGCTCGCCGATCCCGTTGATGGTGCACTCCACCTGTGCCGCACCCGCTTGGATCGCGGCGATCGAATTCGCCACGGCGAGCCCGAGGTCGTCATGGCAGTGGGCGCTGAAGACGACCCGGTCGGCGCCGGGCACCCGCTCCCGGACCGAGCGGAACATGGCCCCGTACTCGGCCGGGAGCGCATAACCAACCGTGTCGGGGAGGTTCACCGTGGTGGCACCTTCCGCCACCGCGACCTCCACCACGCGGCAGAGAAAGTCCGGATCGGTCCGGCTGGCGTCCTCGGCGGAGAACTCGACGTCGTCGGTGTAGGAGCGGGCCCGGCGAATTCCCTCGCGGGCCAGGTCCAGCGCCTCGTCCCGGTCGATGCGAAGTTTCTCGCGGAGATGGAGATCCGAGGTCGAGAGGAAGACGTGGATCCGGGCGCGGCCGGCGGACCGTAGTGATTCGCCCGCCAGGTCGATGTCGCGCTCCACGCAACGCGCCAAGGCCGCAATGACCGGCCGGCGCACGTCGGCGGCGACGTCGCGGACACTCCGGAAATCGCCCTCGGATGCCGCGGGGAACCCGGCTTCGATCACATCCACCCCCAAGGCATCCAACTGGCGGGCAAGCCGCAGCTTCTCCTCGGCGGTCAGGCTGTTGCCGGGGGCTTGCTCTCCGTCGCGGAGGGTTGTGTCGAAGATGATGACGTCGCTTGCCATGAGTGCTCCATCCGAGGTACGCCTGAAAAGCGAAGCGCCGCGAACCCTGAGGGTCCGCGGCGCTGAGTCGATTCCTCTGAGACTACTGCTCTATGCTGTCTCGTCCGACACGCCGCGGCTCCCTCGCCCGATAAGCACGAGCGAAAGGAGGAGGACGACGATAAGGACGAGCTGCTGTGTCATGGTCGGGAGCTTGTGTTCCGGTTGTTTATACCGCCGAATGACAAGGCTACCCAATGCCGTTCTAGTCGTCAAGGGGCGGAGTGGCCTCAGGGCTTGAGCGCGATGCGGGCCGGGCCGTCGATCCGGTTCAGCAGCAGGGGAATACGCTGCTCTAGCAGATACTCGTCGGTCGCCTGTCTCGCGCCCTTCCAGTAGCCGTA
>DATHMJ010000021.1:0-2701 GCA_035487215.1 Gemmatimonadales bacterium | reverse complement strand
TTGGCCGTGTCTCTCATCATGCCGGGAGCGGACACGGCCCAATCGCTGGGAGAGGAAGTCGTCGCCCGGATCGCGGTGCCCTATCTCGATCTGGTTGGTCCGGCGGCGCCAGCCCCAGACTCAGTGGGCGTGCTGGTCACTCAGTCGCTCGCGCCGTTATCGGCACTGCGTCAAAGCGTCAACGCCTGGTTCCTCGTCGCGGTCGGAATCACCGCGGCGGCCGCCGTGCTTGCCGCCGCGTGGCTGGCTCGCCGGATCGGCAGACCGCTGGCTGAGTTGGCCGTCAAGACCAGCGGGATCGACCTCGACCGCCTGGACGCCGACTTTACCACCGACCGACAGGATGAAATCGGCTCCCTCGCTCGATTGTTGGGAGAGATGACGGCCCGACTCCGCCAAAGCGCGGCCCGGGTTCGCGAAGCCGAGCGCCGGGCCACGTTGGGAGACGTCGCCCGGCAGGTGAACCACGATGTGAAAAACGGGCTCGCGCCCATTCGCCATGTCCTCCGGCATCTTTCGCGAGTTGCCGCGGAGGAGCCTGACGCCCTCCCCGCCGTGTTCGAGGAGCGCCGGGGCACCCTCGAGTCGAGCGTGCTCTACCTCGAGACGCTCGCTCGCAACTACGCTCGCCTCACACCGCCGATGGAGCAGCGTCCCTGCGACGTGAACGCCGTGGCGCGAGAGGTGGCGCGCGTCGCGCAGTCTCGGGCTCCGCTCCGGTTGGACTTGGCCCCCGATCTGCCGTCGGTCACCGGCGACGAGCTGGCGATACGGCGTGTGCTGGAGAACTTGGTCGGCAACGCGGCCGACGGCCTGGGCGGCCGTGCGGATGGCGTGGTCAGCGTCACGACGTCGGTGGTGCAGGATGGGCCGCAGCCGGTGGTGCGCCTGGCGGTGGCGGACAATGGGCGCGGCATGACCCGCGCCGAGCTGGAGCAGGCGTTCGACGACTTCTTCACCACAAAGGAAGGCGGCACCGGCCTGGGTCTCACCATCGTTCGCCGTCTCGTGCAGGATCTCGGGGGCCGTCTGCGGGTCGAGACCGAGCCCGGCGAGGGTACGCGTGTCATCGTCGAGCTGCCACGGAGGACGGCCTCGTGACCCAGGTTCTGGTGGTGGACGACGTACCCGCTTTGGCCGAGCAGTACGCGTATGACCTGAAGCGGCTGGGCGGCTACGAGGTGCTCACCGCATCGAGCGGTGCCGAGGCCCTCGACCTGATCGGCCGTGAGGCACCGGACTGCGTCGTCCTCGATCTGGAGATGCCCGGCATGGACGGGTTCGAGGTGCTCCGGCAACTGGACCGCCGCGGGGTCGAGACCCCGGTGGTCGTGTACACGGGCACCGGCAACTTCGACCGCTGCATTCAAGCCTTGCGGCTGGGTGCGTCGGGCTTCGTGGACAAGGGCGAGCCGATGGAGCGAATCGTCCGCGAGGTCGAGACGGTGCTCGAGCGGCGAAGGCTCGAGCGCGAGCTGCGGACGCTGCGGCATCAGCTCGATTCGGAGAGCCCGCTGATCGGTGAAAGCGCGCCGATGCGCAAGCTCCGCGAAACGATCGCCCGACTGGGCCCGATCCCGAGCCAGGTGCTCATCTTGGGCGAAAGCGGATCGGGAAAGGAGCTGGTAGCCCGCGACCTCCATCGCCTGGGCGCGAATCCGAAGGGGCCTTTCGTCGCGCTCAACTGCGCCGCGATCCCGGAGAACCTCGTGGAAAGCGAGCTGTTCGGTCACGAGCGCGGTGCGTTCACCGGCGCGAACGCCACCCGGCGGGGCGCATTCGAGGCGGCGGAACGGGGCACGCTCTTCCTCGACGAGATCGGCGAGCTGCCCCTGCCGGCCCAGGCCAAGCTGCTCCGGGTCTTGGAGGATCGGATGGTGACCCGCCTGGGAGGCAACCGGCCCGTTCGGATTGATGCACGTGTAGTCGCTGCCACCAATCGCGACCCTCAAGCGGAAGTGGCGGCCGGGCGCTTTCGTCAGGACCTCTTGTTTCGTCTCAACGCCCACGTGCTCCGCGTGCCCCCGCTCCGCGAGCATCTCTCCGACCTCCCCGCACTCGCGGAAGCCATGCTCGCGGGGGTGTGCGAGCGGTTCGGCATGCGCAAGAAGCGGGTTGCCGCCGACGCGCTCGAGACGATGATGGGTTACGACTGGTCCCGTAACAACGTGCGCGAGCTGCGAAACGCGATCGAGCGCATGGTGATCGCCGCCGACGGCGACGTTATCGGGCCGGAGCACGTGCCACCGGAGATACTCGAGGCCGCGCCAGCACCGTCGCGCGGCGGCAGCTCATTTCAGGAGCTGCGAGCGGAAGCCGAGCGCCGGATCGTCATCGCGGCGCTCGAGCGGAACGCTTGGCAGATCACCCGCACCGCCGAAACGCTCGGCTTGGCCGACCACGCCAGCCTTCTCAAGATCATGCGCCGGCTGGGGGTCGAGCGCCCCGGATCCTGACGCTGGAACAGGGTCCGCAGTTGTGCCGCCGTCGCGTCTCGGGGTCGTGTCCATCGGGACACGCCGACCTCGTTCAGCCCGTGTCCGCCCAAACACGAACGGGCGCGGCCCTCCCCGTAGACACTCCCACCCCGCCATCACAAGTACCTGTATCGCCTCAGCTTCGAGAGTCGCCCTTCGGCGGCCGTTGACTGGTCTCTTGGTTGCCTTTGGCCATGGCGCCCGATCACCCCACTGCGCCACGG
>DATHMJ010000020.1:0-5519 GCA_035487215.1 Gemmatimonadales bacterium | reverse complement strand
GACCGGCTCGCGGTAGGTGGCGAGGAGGTAGTCGACCTGGATGGTGAGCTCGCCACGATTGTGGCAGACGCTCCGGCTGGAGACACCCTTGCCGGAACCCTCGAATGCCGGCTTCACGAAGAGCGGGAACGGCAGTCGGGTGGCCCGTGCATCCGCGACCGTGCGAGCCAGGCGGAAGGGCGCGGTGGGGACGCCGTAGCGCTCGAGAATTTCTTTGGCCCGTCCCTTGTGGAGGCAGAGGCCGAGCGTGAGCGGGTCCGAGGCGTGGTACGGCACGCCGAGGTACTCGCAGATCGCGGGAACATGGCTCTCGCGGCTGGGGCCGAACAGCCCCTCCGCGATGTTGAACACGAAGTCCGGCCGGTAGTCGAGCAGCTTCGACGGGAACTCGGCGTCCGCCTGGAGACGGATCACTTCGCCCACGTTGCCGAGCGCGTGCTCCACGGCGTCAATCGTTGCCGGGTCGTCCCACTCGATGTACAGGTCGGGCTGCGGAAGATCGGGCCGGAGGGCCCGACTGGGAGGTTCGTCGGTCGTGGGGGAGTCGATCGTGGGCCCGGCTGCGGCTACTGCGGGCTTCACGTTGAAGGCGAGTCCGATCCGAATTGGCAGAGCGCCCTCTACAAAAAAGGCCGTCCGCGCGAGACGAGCCGTGACGAGATGACCTACATGACATCTCTAAACTACAGAAAAGATTTCGGACGCACAATAGGTTTTTGGCTGCTCATGGTTTGCGCTCACACCTTGTGAAAGCCGACTCGTCCCGCCTCCGTGCCGTCCTCACCTCGGTAGATCTCTATGTCGGCGAACAACGCGGGGGCCTCCTCCCGCAACACGCGGAGGCAGGCGATCGCCATCCTCCGAATCTCGAGTTCCGCGCCCTCGGCGAGACGGAGCTCGAGCATCGTGCGCCACGCGCGAACATTGGCGCTCACGACGATCTTCACCTCCGTGGCGTTGGGCAGCACGCTCCGCGCGGCCTCGCGGGCCATTTTCCGCCGATGCATGCGGTTCTCCACCGCGGCGTACTTGCCCATCAAGCCTTCGACCGCGGTGACATAGGCCGCCTGGGCGTCGGACACCTGCGCGGTCCAGGCGGCCTCGAGCGCGGGGTCGCCCTGGATCGCCGGCGGCATCACGAACGCCGCGTGCGACTCGTCCACGTACCGTTGCGAGAGCTGGGAGTAGCCGAAGCCGGCCCGATGGCGGACCAGCTCGTGGCTGCAGGACCGCGAGATCCCCTCCACCAGCAGGACGTATACGGCGTGCTCGAAGACCGAGCCGTGCCCCTGGCGCAGGATGTTCTGGAGGTACTCGGCGGTCGATCGTCCGGCGGGGTTGTGCTGGCTCATGTAGCAGAGGCGGCCGGCGTACTCCGCGACGCGCTCGCCGTCGGTCGCGTCGCCCTTCCACTCGACCCGCAGATGAGGAGGCTCGATGAACTGCGGCCGGGCGATGAGCGAGACCGTGGGCTGCTTGATGATGTCCATGGGCAGGCGCGGGCTATTGGTGGTCGGCGAGCTCGAGGCGGGACTGAGCGTAGCCTCCGCCGCGCTCGATGTTGCGCAAGGCCCCCTCGATGTCCGGCGGAAGCGGGATCGCGCCGTTGCCGGCTTTGAGCCGAGCGATCGGCGGCTCGCCGGACGGAAGGATAATGCCGGGGTTCAGTATCCCAAGGGGATCGAAGGCCGCCTTCACCCGTCGGAAGAGGGCGACGACCTCGGAGCCGTACACCCGGTCGAGAAATCCCGCTCGCAGCCGACCGTCGCCGTGCTCCCCGGAGGGCACGCCGCCGAGTCCGATCACCGCGTCGGTGACCTCCTCCAACAGGCCGGCGACCTCCACCTCCCAGCCGGGTCGCGCCAGCTCGGGAAGCAAATTCACGTGCACGTTCCCGTCGCCCGCATGACCGAAGATCACCACCGCGAGTCCGCGAGCCTGGGCGGCGCGTCGCACCGCGGCGACGTACTCGCCGAGCCGGCGCAGCGGCACGCATCCGTCTTCGATCACCTGAAGGGAACGGCGGTCCGGCGGCAAGCTCGCCAGAATCGGGCTCGCGGCGTGTCGGAGCCGCCAGAGCCGATCGGAGCCCTCGCGAGACCATGCCGCGTCAACCTCGAAGGAGAGCGGACGCGCCAGGGCCAAGGCGGCCTCCGCCAATGTGCGGAGCTGCTCCGGGCCGGCCGCCTCGAGCTCCACCAGAAGCACCGCCTCGATGCCGCGGTACGTGGCGATGATATGCTCGCCCCCCTGGGACGCCACCAACTCGAGAAAGGTGCGGTCCAACAGCTCCACGGCAGAGGCCCCGAGGGCGACGAGCCGGGTGACGAGCTCGGCCATCGACCCGTAGTCCCGCAGCAGGATCCTGAGGCCGGCGCGCTCGGAGGGCATGGGGTCCAAGCGCCACTCGACCTCGGTCACGAAACCGAGCGTCCCCTCGGCGCCGACGACGAGATCGAGGGCGTTGCCCGAGTCGAGGTACGCGTTCAGCGCATAGCCGGACGAGTTCTTGGAGACCTTCGGAAACCGCGCGTCGATCAGGGATCGAGCCTGGCGGATCGCGGGGGCCGCGTCGCGCTCGAACCGCGCGAGAGCCGGCACCGGTTGACCAGAGGCGTAATGCGCGGGAGGCTCAGCGCCGCGGCCGAGCCTCATCACGTCGCCGTCGGCCGTCACGAGGGTGAGGCGCTCGACCCAGCGGCGGACGCTGCCGTAGCGAACCGACCGTGCGCCGGACGCGTTGGTGGAGATCACGCCTCCCGCAGTGGCCCAGCGCCAACTCGACGGATCAGGCGGGAGGCGAAGGCGGGCCGGTGCGGCGGCGGCATCGAGCTGCCCCAGCGAGGCGCCCGCCCGCATGCGCGCCCGGCGCTCCGCGGGCCACAGCTCGATGCCCGGCCCGTCCATCGCCGTGAGGTCGACGATGACGCCGTCGCCCACATTGCCGCCGCCCATCGCGCTGCCGGCGCCTCGCGGAACGAGCGGCACCCGCTCCACCGCGGCCCAGCGGACCAGTTTCACGAGATCGTCGAGATCGGCCGGGAGTACCACGGCACGCGGAAGGATCCGGTAAATGCCGGCCGCCTCCGCGTACGCGGCCCGGGCCCGCTCATCGGTTCGGAATGGCCCGCGCAGACGGGGCTCGGAAGACATATGGAAAGCTAGGATTGGGCTCCCTTGCCAAGCAAACGCGGACACGTGAGAATTGGCTTCCCTATGCCCGACGCTCCCGCCCGCGCCCAGCTCATCCACATCGATGTCGATCGCCGGTTGGGCCACGAGTGGGACGAATGGGACGGCGCCCCCCTGCCCGGCGGCGGCGACTACGACTCGTCCCCCTGGCTGTTCTTTGGCTGGTCCGCGTTGGCGATCGTCATCGCCGGCGCCGGGGGCGCCCTCTTCCTCTATCTATTGGGCCCACGGCTCAGCCTGATCCACCCCCAGATTCCGCCGGTGCTCTGGCGCGCTGGCGCGGCGGGCATCGGGTTGCTGCTGGTGTGGCTGCTGCTCCTGGCGCTGGCGTATGCCACGAGGCGTCGGCTCCTGCCGGAGCGGCTGGCGGAGCGGGGGCCGTTTCTCGGTCTGATGCGATTCACCTCACGGATCGCCACGCGTTTCGGACGTCGCGACTGGGTGGAAAACGCGGCGGTGAAGGTCTACAACACCCTGGCCCTCACCCGGAGCCGGAAGGTCGGCAAAGGCGAGCTGCTGCTCCTGATCCCGCGTTGCCTGTCGAAGGACACGCTCGATGGGGTTTTGGGGATCGCGGGGAAGTATGGTGTGCCGGTGTTCGTCGCCACGCGGGGTCAGCTCGCCCGGCGAGTGATCCGGGAGCGGCGTCCACGCGCGGTCGTAGCCGTCGCGTGCGAGCGGGACATGGTGAGCGGACTCCACGACGTGGCGGGGAAGGTGCCGGTGCTCGGGCTGACCATGACCCTGCCGTCCGGCCCCTGCAAGGATGCTCGGCTCAACCTGGCGCAGCTCGAGGAGTGGGTGCGCGCCTACGTGGTTTAGTCGGCGAAGCGCTGCGCCAGGCTGTCGAGCGCGGCCTGCACTCGTTGTCTCACCGGATGGTCGGGGGGCACCGGCCGCTCCAACTCCCGCCCGTTGACCGAAGGATCGCGAGCCACGCGATACGCGACTTCCACCCGCAGCTCGCTGTGCCCATATCTTCCCGGATCGACCCAACCCCGCACACGAACGATCTGCGGACCGAGCGACGCTCGCCCCGTCGGCGTTCCGGTAGCCGCGTCGAACCAGGGCGTCTGGACGTAGCCGTCACGCGGCTCGATCCGGGTCACTGGAATCGAATCGGCGCGCAGGGCTTCGGCCAGGCGCTCCGTTGCCGGTGCCGCCGCGAGGCGCACCTCGGCGCTGGGCGTGCCCCACAGGGGATCCAAGCTCGGGCGTGAGGTATAAGGGAAGCAGGCTGCAGTCACGAGCCCGAATCCGAGCGCCCAGCGTCGATGCATCGTTTCAATCCTGATGCGGTGGGGTGCCCGGGGCGTGATCGTGATCATCCGCGTCGTGATGGTGATCGCTGTCCTCGTGACCGGCATCGGGACTATGCTCGCCCGCGCCATGTTCGTGCCCCTTGGCCCGGTCCTCGAGCTCCGTGCGGAGCGCAGCGTTCGGCACGCCGGCCGCATGCTCGAAGACCATCTTCCCGCCATGGTGCCCGGTGTCGACCAGGAAGCCCAGACCCGCCAGTGACAGGGCGAAAGCCGCCACCCGCTCTCCCGTCCCCATTTTCGCTTCCCGCACCAGCCTCCAGACCGCCACAGCGCCAAAGATGCCGAGCGTATAGTACGCCAGCGTCTTGTGCTCGCCCATCAGGTGGTGGATGGCATCGCCGTGGTCGATGGCGTCCTCAGCCTGCAGTCCGATCAAGACGGCGGCCCCAGCGGCGAGCGCACCCACGAGCAAGAGCGCGAATCCTACCCGGCGCAGTCCGTCCCTCTTGAGGACGAGAGAGCCAAGCTCGAAAAGCACCGCCATGGTGAGCAGCGCCACAGGGAAGGAGACGACAAGGGCGTGGACGCGGGGCCAGTCGTAGCCGAGCATCGGGACTCCGGGCGGTGGTGGAGGGTGAACGGTAAACGGTAGGTGGAGAACAGTGAACCGCCGACGGAAGGCGGCTAGGCCGGCAGGGGGATGGGCGGGTCCACGCCGTAGTCGTAGAACCCCTTGCCGGCCTTGCGTCCGTAGCGGCCCTCGGCGACCAGACGCCGGAGAAGATCGGGAGCCGCGTAGCGTGGGTCCTGATAGGCGGCAGCCATGATGTCGGCGATGCGGAGCGTCGTATCGATGCCGACCACATCCAGCAACGTGAACGGTCCCATGGGATAGCCGCAGCCCAGCCGCATCGCCGTGTCGATGTCTGGAATCGTGCCGACCCCACGCTCCAGCGCCCGCACCGCGTCGAGCAGATAAGGGACCAGGAGCAAGTTGACGAGGAACCCGGGCGTGTCCTTCGCCACGACCGTTTCTTTGCCGAGGCTCCGGGCAAAGGCGAGGCT
>DATHMJ010000019.1:0-2564 GCA_035487215.1 Gemmatimonadales bacterium | reverse complement strand
AGGGTCGAACAGCAGACCCCGATGATTCACGACGCCACTCGCCGCGGAGGCCCCCATGCGACAACCGCCGAGTGGGTGCGCCGTGTAGTTCTGGGCCGGCTTGAAAGGAGAGAAGGTCCCGCCGTAGGCGGTCGCATATTGAGCCATGAGCCGCGCCAGCTCCGCGTGGCTCGGCTGCCGGCCGTACGTCGGCCAGTGCACCGTCGGAGTATCCTTCTTGAGCCGGATTTCGCCGTCCGCCCGGTCATGGCCGCATCCGAGCAGCGTCATCGCGCGGTTGAGATCGGCCAGGACCAACAGCGCGACGCCGCCCGCAAGCGAGCTAGCCTGCGCCATGTCCTCGATGACCACCCGGCGAGCGAGCGGCCGCTCGGGGCGACGAAAGTCGATGATGCCCTCGATGTACGCGCCCACCGGCGCCTTTGGGAGCCCGCTGGCGATTCCGACGCCCGCGCTATTCGTGTAGACCGCGACGTCCGTGTACTGGTAGTCGACGAAGCCGAGATAGTTGCCGTTCCCCGAGAATCCCTTGCCGAGCCAATCGGAGAGCTCGATCCCTCCACTCTCCCGGGAGCGCAGAAGGATCTCGTTCGTGCCCATGGTTCCGGCCGCCAGGATGACCACGCGCGCGGTCACGAACCCGGACTCCTGTCGGCCCGGGTTCGTGAGATCCGGCCGCAGGATGTACTCGACGCGATAGAGATCGTCCGTTCTCTGGACGCGGCGAGCCTCGGCCCGGGTAAACATCATCGCGCCATTCGCCCACGCGAGCGGCAGATAGTTCATGTCCAGCGAGTTCTTGGCCCCCACGTTGCAGCCCGTCGCACAATCACCGCACTGGACGCATCCGTGCTGCCGTATGCCCTGGGCATTGGTCCGGGAGGAGAAGGTGATGGCGACCGGGGCCCGGTACGCTGCGGCACGCCACAGGCCCTTGGCCTTCAAGTTCTCGGCGCTCCCGAGATGCGTCGCGAGCTTGGGGGTGAGGCGATTCGGCGGCGTCGTGTGTGGATCCAGCACCGCCCTGGCCATTTCGTAGTAAGGACGAAGTCGGTCCCGAGACCGCAGCTCTTCCGGCCAGGCCGCCTGGCGGAAGACGTCCGCTTCGGTTTCAAGCACGACCGCGCAGTTGGTCAAGGAGGTCCCGCCCAAGCCGCTGCCCGTCACGACTTCCACGTCACCGTCGTAGAAACCGAAGAGGCCGAGGGGGTTCTTGGCGAGCCGCTCACGGAGCCACGCGGGCCGCTTGCTGAAGGGATTGAAGTTCGCCAGGCGATCCGGAAACGTCCCGGATACCCATTCCCGGCCGCGCTCCAGGAGCCCGATCTTGACGCCCGGACGTCGGTGACCGGCGAGGCGCGCGGCGCAGACCGCACCGCCATAACCCGACCCGATGATCAGGACGTCGAAGTCGGCATTCCCGGGACGTGCGTTCCGGGAAGCGCGGAGGACCGACAGGGGGGACGATAGGTTCGGGCCGCCGGTCTCCGGGATCTCGGTGCCGTCGCCTCCGGGCCGTGTTCGAGTCAGTCGCGCGAGGCTCTTCCGGTAGGTCTGTCGCGCCGCCTTGGCGAGGTCCTCGGTCTCGGCCGCGCCCGCGTCTGCCGGACCCAGCAATCCGAGAGGCAGCGCATCTTGGACCATCGCTGCGCCCGCGGCCGCGACACCGAGCTTCAGGAGCTGACGTCGGCTGACTGTCATCACTCTGGCCATGGCCTTCTCCGCTCCCGTCCCGTCGGGACTCGGGACGCCCGGTCTCTGGGTTCGAGGGTGCCCAGACGCAGAGTACAAGATATCCGACCAGAGCTGATAGTGCGGAACCGGTCACGGCGCAGTAGGACCTTGGTCCTATTGCGGTCGGATCGGCGCGAAGGTGATATGGCGAGATGCCGAGCCCGCCGGGACCGCGCGCCAGACCGAATAGTCCCTTCCAGTGGGCGCTCGCAGGTCGCGCCGTGCTGGCGCTGATCTTCGGATTGTCCGAGGGGGGGATGTTCTTGTTCGCCTTCTGGGCCCCGCGGATCACCGCGGCCGTGATGGCCACGCTGTTCACCGGGTTCGCGCTGCTGGACGGCATCATGGCACTCGGGGGTGCTGCCTGGGGACTGGCGCGGGGTGGTCGATGGCTGCTGCTGGCATGCAAGGGCTTGGTCGGGATTGCTGCCGGGATCGCGGTGGCGTTCCGACCTGACGGTCAGAAGCCAGGGCCGCTCACCATCTTTGCGTGGTGGGCTATCGTAACCGGACTACTCCAGGTCGTCGAGGCGGTCCGGGTCGGAGACCATGGGGGACGCCCCCTCCTTGCCGCCACCGCGGTGCTCTCGGTGACGTTTGGTGGACTGGTCCTCTTCCGGACTCCAGGAGATCTGATGACGCTGGCCCTGTACGTCGCCGCCTACGGCCTCCTCCTGGGCATCCTCCGGCTGGCGGTCGCGATGCGTCTCGAGAGCCCCGATCTCATCTGATCCCGGTAATGAAGAACCTCTAGACAGCTCCATTGCGAGCGAAGGGAAAGGCCGAATGATCCAGTGGGTGACGCTCGTGCTGACGACACTGCTGCTCAC
>DATHMJ010000018.1:0-6962 GCA_035487215.1 Gemmatimonadales bacterium | reverse complement strand
GCTCCCGGCCCCCCTCGGCTTCGCCACGCCGGAACGGCGGCTCCGGTTGCTGCCCGACGTCCCGACGGTCGAGGAGTTGTTGGTGCGCCCGGTCGCCCGCGGCCGCGGGGTCGGCGGGGTCATGACGCTGCGGCTGCTGGGACCACTCGGCTTGGCCTGGTGGCAGCGGCGGTTGGACGTGCCCTGGCGCGTGACGGTCTTTCCGAGCCTGGTCGGCGCCACGCCCCGCGCGCTTCCTCCGCAGGCGCGCCGCCGGCGCGAAGCGGGCTTGCGCAACGTGCGCCGTCCCGGCGAGGGCCGGCTGTTCGAGGGGTTGCGGGAGTGGGTGCCCGGCGACGACACGCGGATCATCGACTGGAAGGCGACCGCGCGCCGAGGCAAGCCGATCGCGCGTCAGTATGAGGACGAGCGGCGGGAGTATCTGCTGATCCTCATCGATGCGGGACGCCAGCTCACCGCCGAGATCGACGGAGTGTCCCGGCTCGAGGCGGTGGTGGATGCGGCGCTGCGCCTGGCCCACGCCGCCGTCGAGCACGACGACAACGTGGGGGCAATGATCTTCGCGGACACGGTGCAGCGCTTCGTCCCGCCGACCCGCGGGGTTCGGGGCCTGCGCGCTGTGCTCGAGGCCCTGGCGGTCGCGGAGGGTCGGTTGGTGGAGCCGGACTATCCGGCGGCGTTTCGCTATCTCGCGGCCCGCAACCGGCGCCGCGCCCTCACCATCTTCTTCACCGACGTCATCGACCGGACGGCGAGCGAGGCGCTCGTCGCCCAGGTCGCCACGCTGCAGCCCAGGCACGTGCCGCTGGCGGTGACGTTGCGGGACCCCGCGCTCGAGCGACTCGCGTCGGGGCGTCCGGCGTCGGAGCGTGCCGCCTTCGAGCGGGCGGCGGCGGAGGAGCTGCTGCTGGCGCGGGAGGAGGCGCTGATCGAAATCCGACGACGCGGGATTCTGGTGCTCGACGTGGCTCCCGCCGGTGCCGCCGACGCCGTCGTCGAGCGCTATCACCAGCTCAAGCGACGCGGCGTGCTCTAGTCGGGCAGGGGAAGCACCGCGGGATCCGGGAAGGCAGCGCCGAACGCGGAGACGGCATCGGGATCGAGCTGGGTCCCGGCGACCTGTTGCAGCTCGTCGAGCGCCTCCGCCGGCGCGCGCGGCGCCCGGTACGGGCGCTCCGACGTCATGGCGTCGAACGCATCGGCCACGGCAACGATGCGCGCCTCCAGTGGGATGTCCTCGCCGTGCAGCCCGTCGGGAAAACCACCGCCGTCCAACCGCTCGTGGTGCGACCGGACGATTCGCAGCACGCCGGGCGATTCCCGCGCGAGTGGCGCGAGCATCCGTTCACCCAGCACCGGGTGCTCGCAGATCTGGTTCCGCTCGTCGTCGGTGAGGGTCCCGGGCTTCTGCAGCACGGCTTCGCGGGTGCCGATCTTGCCGATGTCGTGCAGCTCTCCACCGAGTCGGATCTGCTCGACCAGCGGCTCGGCGAGTCCGAGCCGCTGGGCGGTTCCGACGGCGTAGCGGCTCACGCGCACCGAATGGCCTCGCAGGCACGGGTCCTTCGCTTCCAGCGCGCGCGCGAGCATCTGCACGCCCTCGAGAAACAGCTCGCGGATCCGTTCCGCCTGCTCCTGCACCCGACGCTCCAGGTGCGCCTGGTAGTATCGGTTCTGCATGACGAGGGCCCGCTTCTCCAGGGCTCGCGCCACGCGCGCGTGCATCTCGCTCACCGATACCGGCTTCGTGAGAAAGTCCGCTGCCCCGAGATGCAAACACTCCACCGCGACGCTGGTCTCGGCCATTCCGCTCAACATCACGACCGCGGTGTCGGGAAAGAGGCGCCGAACCTCGGAGAGGAATCCCATGCCGTCGAGCTCGGGCATGCGGAGGTCGGAGACGATGAGCGGAAGCTCGCCGGTGCCGTTCAGGACGTCGAGCGCCTCACGACCGGTGCCCGCCTCGAGACAGTTGAAGCCCTGGGCCTCGAGCATACGGATGACCGCGCGACGAACCACGGGCTCGTCGTCCACGACCAGGCAGCGCATCATGAGGCGACCACCGCCTCGCGACGGCCTCGAGTGGCATCGAGCACCTCGCGAACCTTGGTGGCCAGGGTCTCAGGTGAGAACGGCTTCTGAAGGAAGGGCGCGCCCGGCGTCAGGAGCCCGCGCCGGATGATCTCGTCGTTGGTGTAGCCGGACATGAACAGAACCGGCAGCCCGGGGCGCAGGCGGGCGAGCTGATCGGCCAGCTCCCGACCCCCCATCCGCGGCATCACCGCGTCCGTGAGCACCAAGTCCGCGGCGTCAGGCTCGGCGCGAAGCAGTGCAAGCGCTTCGACGCCGTCGCTGCTTTCGCGGGTGTGATAGCCCTCGTTCCGGAGGAACCGGCAGGCGAAGTCGCGCACCAGCTCTTCGTCCTCCACCACGAGAATGCGCTCGCCGGCACCGCGTGGCGCCGCCTCGGTGGGACTCCACACCGTGGGCACCCCGGTTTCCTCGACCTGGGGCAGGTAGATCTTGAACGTCGTGCCGTCGCCCGGCTCGCTGTACACCCAGATGTAGCCGTTGCTCTGCTTCACGATGCCGTATGCCATGGAGAGACCGAGTCCGGTGCCGTGGCCAACCGGCTTGGTGGTGAAGAACGGGTCGAAGATTTGGGCCTGGGTCTCCGCGTCCATCCCGCGCCCGGTGTCGCTCACGGTGAGGAGCACATAGGCGCCCGGCCGCACGGCGGTGGCGGGATGCAAGCGGGCGTAGTCGGCGTCCAGCGTGACGAGACTGGTCTCGATCGCGAAGCGGCCGCCCTGCGGCATCGCGTCGCGGGCGTTGAGGGCCAGATTGAGGATGACCTGCTCCAGCTGGGTGCGGTCGGTCTTCACCCAATTGGCCGGGCTGTGGCGCGTGAGCACGACCGCGCGGTCTTCGCCCAAGAGGCGCCGCAGCACCGACTCCATCTCCAGCAGCACCGCGTTGAGCTCCAGCACGCGAGGTTGGAGCAGTTGGCGGCGGCTGTAGGCCAGGAGCTGGCGGCTCACTTCGGCGGACCGCTCCGCCGCGCGGGCGATCTGGGCGACGTCGCCCTGGCGCTCGTCCGTGTCCTCGAGCCCCTTCGCCAGGAAGGTGCAGAAGCCGAGGATGACCGTCATCATGTTGTTGACCTCGTGCGCGACGCCACCGGCGACACGCCCGATGGCTTCCATTCGCTGGGCCTGCCGCAGGTGCTCGTCCACTCGCTTGCGCTCGGTCAGGTCGCGGACCACGAAGGCTCCGGCCAGCACGCGCCCGGTCTTGGCGTCGCGGATCCCGAACGCGTTGCACTCCACGTCGATCGGCTCGCCGGTCCGCACGTGCCGGAGCTGGCCGTCGAAGTCCCACGACTGGCCGTCCGCGAGCCGAGGCAACACGTCGCGCCAGACCGCCTCCCGCGAGTCGTCGTGCCAGAGCCCGATGATCGGGAGGTCACCCACCATCGACTCGGCGGGCAGTCCTACGAGGGCCCGTCCGGCCTTGTTGAGGTAGACGACCCGCCAGTCGAGACTCACCATCGCGATGAAGTCGCCCGCGTTTTCGACCAGCGACACGAAGCGTTGGACGTCTTCCTCGATGCGCACGCGCGCGGTGACGTCGGTCGCGAGCACCAACCGGGCGCGCATGCCGCCAAACAGCACTTCCTGGCTCGCGATCTCGACCTCGATCGTCCCGCCGTCCTTGCGGCGATGGCGGAACCGCCCGCCGACCGTGACGCCCGGGCCGCGCGCCTTGATCCGAGCATCGAAGGACGCGAGGTCGTCAGGCGGCCGGACGTCTCGGATCGACATCCGCAGGAATTCCTCCCGGGTCCAGCCATACTGATCGATCGCGGCCTGGTTGACGTCCAGAAAGCGCAGCGATTCGTAGTCGTACACCCACATCGGCGACGGCAGGCGGTCGAACAGGCTCCGGTAGCGGGCCTCACTCGCCTGCATCTCGGCCTCGGCCCGCTTGCGCTCGCTCTCATCGATGACGAAGCAGGTCCACTCGAGCGGGGACTGCCCCGTGATCGCGCCGCCGATCACGACCGGGACGCGCGAGCCGTCCTTGTGCACGTACTCTTTCTCGAACGGGCGCACGACGCCGGTCTCGCGCAGCTCCTGGAGCGCCCGGGCGTCGGCTTCGGCGAACTCGGGAGGCGTAATCCCGGCCGAGGTGATCGCCCCTGCCAGCATCTCGTCGCGGGAGTAGCCGAGAAGGTCCAGGAAGGCGTGGTTCGCTTCGATGATGCGCTCGGGATCGGCCACGAGCATACCGATCACGCCCGATTCCGACAGCGCGCGTACCCGTGCCTGGCTCTCCCGCAGGGCGGCGACCAGCCGCTCCCGCTCAGTTTCCGTACGCATCCGCGCGGTCACGTCGATCACGGTCGCGCCGACCCAGACGACCCGGCCGTTCGGCGCGCGCACCGGAAAGAGATTGCCGTAGAAATCGCGTACCGGCTCGGACGCGCTCGCCTCACCGAGCCGCATGTGCACGCCGAGCACGGGTTCTCCCTTGTCGAACACACGGCGAATCAACGGTTCGGCGATCGCCAGCGCGCGAGGGGGAAGCAGCTCTCGGACGGGGCGGCCCACGTGGGCCTCGGGAGGGATCCCGTTGAACCGGGCGAAGGCATCGTTGACGCGGACGAAACGGAGCGCGCGGTCGGCAAACCCGATGCCGATCGGCGTGACGGCGAGTGCCGATTCCAGCATGCTGGGGAGCGACGCCCCCTCGGCCGGCTCCGGCGGAGCGGCGCTGGCGCGCTGCATGCGTCCACGCACGAGCCAGCCGACCGCAGCGGCAGCGGCGGCGAACACCAGCGCGACCGGCACGCTGACTCCGGCGACCGTGCCGGGGTCAGACGGGGTCACGACGCTCCGCGGGGAACAGGATCAGCGAGTCGAAACGTTCTTCAACTTCCCTGCGCGAACAAGCGGAAACTCGGCTTGGCATCTTGGCGCCCTCCGGTTGTTCTCCGAGAGGACCCACTCGCCGCTCGCGAGCCGGGCGTAGGTACAGAACTGGACCACCATCGGGTTGCCTGCCGCATCGATGCACTCCGGCCACGTCCGGCCGGTTTGCGCGTCCGACCAGGGACCCTTCGTCTGAATGGTCCCCTTGCACGCCGCGGTCATCGCGCCCACGGTCGGGCTGTCCGGCGTCGTGAGCAGTGCGACCACGGTGTCCGCCGCACGAGCCTCAGCGTGGGCGGGCGACGGAGCCGCCGGCGGCTTGGTTGCCGGTAGCGGCTTGGTCGCCGGTGGCGGCTTGGTCCCCGGTGGCGGCTTGGTCCCCGGTGGAGGCTTGGGGACGGGCGACGCTGTGGTCTCGGGCTGGACCGGCGGCACGACGACCGGAGCCGGCGTCACCGGGGCGGAAGCGGCGGACGACTCGGGCTTGGCGTTGACGGCCGGGTTTTCCACGAACTCCGTCGGGGCGAGGTCGCCGGTACGGCCCAGGCGCTTTTTCTCGGCCCGTGCCGTGAGCCACATGGCGACTGCGACGCCCACCACGATGAGCGCGAAGAGCGTCACCCACAATGCGCGATCTGCCTCCTTGCTCTTGAGCACGCGGCGCCGCAGCATGTGATGGATCTTAGAGAGTTAGGGCCGGCGGCGCCACGGCGCTGGCAAGATGCCGGCCGTTCGGTACCTTATGCTACGCTCCGAACCTACGCGGTGTCGCTACCCATGGAACTGCCCGAAGCCCTGCTCGACCTCCCCGCCGACGAGAGCGCCCGTCTCATCGTGCTTCGGCTGCTCGACGACGTGGTCGTGGCCCGGCTACGCCTGTCCCACCCGGATGACGTCGAGGCGCTGCACGATTTCCGCGTGGCGCTCCGCCGGCTGCGCAGCGCGCTCCGGGCCTGGCGGCTCCAGCTCGGGCCCGCGGTCTCGAAGCGGATTCGTCGCCGGCTGCGTGACATCGCTCGCGCCACCGGCCGCAGCCGGGACCTCGAGGTGCACATCGGGTGGGTCAAAAGCCGAATGGGCGGGCTCCGCGACTACCAGCGTGCCGGCGCGGAGTGGCTGCTGGCACGGCTCGAGGCGCGGAAGGTCCGTGCCGACCGGCGACTCGAGCGGCGGCTGGCCCGCGACTTCGCCCGGACCGAGGCCAGGCTCCGGACCGCGCTTCCCAGCTTCCGGGTGACCGTGGTCCCACCGTTTTCGGTTCCCTCCGGTGCGACGGGCGGGGCGGCCCTCGGTCGGCTGGTGAGCGAGCTGAGCGCTGGCTTGGCGAGCCAGCTTGCGCTGGTGCTCAGCATTGGCGATCAGGTAGAAGCGCACCGCGCTCGCATCGCGGGCAAGCGCCTTCGCTACGTGCTCGAGCCCGTCGCGCAACGCATCGACCAGGCTCCCGGGCTCATCGCGCGGCTCAAGGAGCTGCAGGACGTGCTGGGAGCGCTGCACGACGCGCACGTCTTTGCCGGCGACCTCGCGCGCGCCCTGCAGCTTGCGGCGCTCCAGCAGGCCCGCCGGGTGTCCCGCGAGCTGATGGCCTGGGCAGAGCCCGAGGCGACCGTGCGCGATCCCGAGCCGGGCGAGGACGACCCGCGCCTGGGACTCGTCGCCCTCGCGCATCGGCTCCGGGTGGAGGCCGAGGCCGCTTTCGCCGACCTTCGTAGCGCGTGGCTCGATGGTGGCGGGGCCGCCGCGGTCGCTGACGCCGAGGCGCTCGCGCACCGGCTGGTCGCCTCGGAGTCCGCTGCCGCCGTTGCGGACTGACGCCCTATATTGCACCTATGTCCTCCGCGCGTCGTCTGCTCTCCCTGATAGTTCGCGCCGGCGTCGTGCTCGTGGTGCTGAGCCAGTGGATCGGCCCGGCGCCGCTTGCCGCACGGCAGACCGGGCACTGTGCCGGCCATGCGCGCCATTCGGGTCACGCCTCGCTCGCGATTGCCACGGAGCGGCGAGTGGAGGCGGCCAGCGCCGGCGGCCCCG
>DATHMJ010000017.1:0-3893 GCA_035487215.1 Gemmatimonadales bacterium | reverse complement strand
CTGGCG
This sequence comes from Gemmatimonadales bacterium, assembly GCA_035487215.1. Classification (GTDB taxonomy): domain Bacteria; phylum Gemmatimonadota; class Gemmatimonadetes; order Gemmatimonadales; family GWC2-71-9; genus DASQPE01. The sequence goes on along the minus strand of DATHMJ010000017.1, from coordinate 3,887 downwards.
TTCGGGCGCGGGCCGTACGCCACCGATGCGCAGCACGTCTCGGTCGAATTCGTGCATCCCGTTATCGTCGGCAAACAGGCGCTTCCCGCGCTCGATCTCTCCCTCGCCTTCGGCCCGTGGCTCGAGACGCTGATTGGTCCAGAGGACATGGTGATGGGCTTCGGCCCGCCCGGCGGCGACCCGGAAGTCGACGTCGCCCTGACGGCGGCCCGAAGTCGGGGCGCCATGACGTTCGCGTTGCCGGGCCGACAGGGCTCCTATGCCCTCGAAGCGCCGACGACGGACCCCTTCATGCACCAGGAGCTGGTGGAGATTCTCTACCACACGCTGTGGGAGACGGTGCACGTCTTCTTCGAGCATCGTGCATTGGGCCACGACGTGGGCGACGCCGGATTCCTCTACCCCTTCCTGGGCGGCGGCAAGCAGGACTCTCCCGACCTCACCGGTGAGGTCGCCGCGTCCATCCGAATGAAGGTCGCCGACGATGCCGCGCTCCGGGCCCAGGTCGCCGAGCAGGAGGCGGACAACATCGGCGACGCGACGCTGGTGATGCACCACCAGCTTCGCCGCGGCGGCAAGCTCATTCTCTTCGGGAACGGCGGCTCGGCCACCGACGCGAATGACTGGACTCTTGACTGTGTTGACCCGCCCGCCGGGTGGAGACCCGTCCCCGCGGTGTCGTTGGCCATGGAGCCCGCGAACATCTCGGCGATCGCCAACGACGTCGGCACGGACGTGATCTTCCTGCGCCAGCTGATCGCACAAGCCCGCCCCGGCGACGTCGCGGTCGCGATTTCCACCAGCGGGGGATCCCGCAACGTGATCGCCGCGCTGGAGGAGGCTCGGAAGCGGAGCCTGGTGACGGTCGCGTTGCTCGGGTACGACGGGGGCGAGATCAAGCGGCGGGGTTTGGCGGACGTCGCGATCGTCGTCGGGTCGGACTACATCCCGCGCATTCAGGAGGTGCAGGCCTCCATCTACCACGTGATTCGAGAGAGCCTGGAGGAGGTCGGCCGTGACCCGGCTTGAGCTGTACGGGACGGCCGGCTGCCCCTACACCCGCGACATGCGCGAGTGGCTCGAGCTTCGGCGGGCTGAGTTCGCGGAATACGACGTCGAGGCCGACCCCGAAGCGCGCCGCCGCCTGCGGACGCTCGCGGGGTCGCATCGCACGGTACCCGTGCTGGTCGAAGACGGCAAGGTCGTCCAGATCGGCTGGCAGGGGCGCGGTTGCGTGGTCAGCGAGTAGCACGCCCGTGACGGCCGCGTGCTCCGTCCGCGTTCGCGGCGTCGTGCAGGGCGTCGGCTTCCGCCCCTTCGTCTTCCGGATCGCCCGCGCCAACACGCTCGCCGGGTGGGTGCTGAACGAGGGCGAGGGAGTCGAGATCCACGTGGAAGGAGCGGAGGAGCGTCTGCGGGCGTTTCTCCAGGAGCTCGAGACCCAGGCGCCCCCGGCGGCATCCATCACCACCATCGACGTCGCCGCCAGCGCTCCCACCGGCGTCAGCGACTTCACCATCCGGAAGAGCAACCGGCGGGCCCGACCGACCGCGCGGATCTCCCCGGATTTGCCGGTCTGCGACCGCTGCCTCGCCGAGCTGTTCGATCCGGCGAATCCCCGCTACCGCTACCCCTACATCAACTGCACCGACTGCGGTCCGCGGTATTCCATCATTCTCCGGCTGCCGTACGACCGCCCCGCGACCACGATGGCGCCGTGGGCGATGGACGCGGCCTGCGCGCGCGAGTACCACGATCCGTTGAGCTGGCGCTTCCACGCCCAACCGGTCGCCTGCCCCGCCTGCGGCCCGAGCTACAGGCTCTTGCTGGATGGGACGACCGCGGGGGGCGAGGACGCGATCGCCCGGGCCGCATCGCTGCTCCGCGAAGGACGCATTCTCGCGGTCAAGGGCATCGGTGGCTATCACCTGGCCTGTGATGCCCGGAATGCCGGGGCCGTGCGCGCGCTCCGCGAGCGCAAGTTCCGGAAAGAGAAACCCTTCGCGCTGCTGGTTCCGGACCTCCGGGTGGCCCGCTCCTTGACGGAGCTATCGATCGAGGCCGAGTCCTTGCTTGCAAGCCGGCCGCGACCGATCGTCCTCGCCCGGGCCCGTGTCGAGCTCACCGGCATCGCACCCGAGAACGGCGACCTGGGCCTCATGCTCCCCTACACGCCGCTCCAGCACCTGCTGTTCGCCGCTGGCGCTCCCGACGTCCTGGTCATGACCAGCGCCAACCGCTCCAGCGAGCCCATCGCCTACGAGGATGCCGACGCCCTCGAACGGCTCGCAGGCATCGCCGATGCGTTCCTCGTGGGCGATCGGCCCATCGCGCGCCGGGTGGAGGACTCGGTGGCGCGGAGCGGGCCGCTCGGCCCGGTGATTCTCCGACGGAGCCGCGGTTACGCTCCTGGCGCCGTCGCCACGCTGCCCACCTCGCGCCCTGTGCTCGCGCTCGGTTCCGATCTCAAGAACGCGATCACGCTGGTGGTCGACCGACAAGCGTTCGTGAGTCAGCACATCGGCGATCTCGACGACTACGCGTCGTTCCGCGCGTTCGAGGAGACCATCCACGACCTCCTCGAGATGTACCGGGTTCGCCCCGAGGAGCTGCTCCTCGCGCATGACGCGCACCCCGAGTACCGGGCCAGCGTGCACGCCGCGACCATCGGAGCCCCGGAGGTGCGGGCGGTGCAGCACCATCGGGCACACGTCGCCTCGGTTCTGGCCGAGCGCGGTGCCTGGGACAGACCCGTCCTCGGCATCATCCTGGACGGTACCGGCTACGGCGACGACGGCACGATTTGGGGCGGCGAGTTCTTCGCCGGAAGCGTGAGAGACGGATTGACGCGGGTCGCCCATTTGAGGCAGGCCGCGCTCATCGGTGGAGACGCGGCGGCGCGGCATCCGGTGCAGGCAGCAGCGGGATTCCTGGCGCAGCTTTCGCGCCTGACGGACATGAGCGCGCCTCCGTTCCTGTTCCCCCTGCGCTTCCGCGATGCCCAACGGTTGGTCGCGGGCAACACGCGGGTCTTCCTCACGACCTCGGCCGGGCGCCTGTTCGATGCGGCCGCTGCGCTCACCGGCTTCACTCGGCCGGTCACGTTCGAAGGTCAGGCCGCCATTTGGCTGGAGCAGCTGGCGCGCGAGGCCGCTCGGTGCGACCCGTACCCCTTCCCCCTCGAGCGCGAGGAGCTGGACTTCCGGCCGCTTCTCTCGGCGGTCATCCAGGATCGGATTCGCGGCCGTGAGCCGGCTTCGATCGCGCGGGCATTTCACGCCGGCGTGGCCCGCGGCCTCGCGAACGCGGCGATCGCTGTTTGCGCGGCACGTGGCCTCGACACGATCGTGGTCTCGGGGGGAGTCTTTCAGAATCAGCTCTTGCTCGAAGAGTTCGCTGGGCTGGTCGATGGCCGCGCGCTCCAGCTCTGGACCAACCATGCAGTCCCGCAGAACGACGGCGGGATCAGCCTGGGACAGGCCGCGCTCGCCGCCCTGGGCCCGGCGGCCGCCTGATGCACGAACTGTCTATCGCCGTGGGCATCGTGGAAATCGCGCAGGAGGAGGCGGAGCGTCTGGGCGGTCGGGTGAGCGCCGTGCACCTCAAGCTCGGTGCGCTCGCGGGCGTCGCCCCCGAGGCGCTCCTCTCGTCGTACGAGGTCGCTTGCGAGGATACTCCGCTGGAGGGCTCCCGGCTCGTGATTGAACAGGTGCCGGTCATCGTCTATTGTCCCCGCTGCAACGGTCCCCGCGCCTTGAGCTCGGTGCAACTGTTCTGCTGCTCGGAATGCGGCACGCCGAGCGCGGACATCCGCCAAGGGAGGGAGCTGGAGTTGGTGGCCCTGGAGATCGATCAATGAGCCGAGAGCCGCGCGTGGTGGAAGTCCG
>DATHMJ010000016.1:0-13478 GCA_035487215.1 Gemmatimonadales bacterium | reverse complement strand
GCCGTGATTCTGCAAGGAGTGACGGCGCACTACCTCGCCACCTCGACCTTCCCGCTGTCCGGAGGGCAGACCTGCCTCGTGCATGCGGCAGCCGGCGGCGTCGGCCTCCTGCTTTGCCAGATCGCCAAACGGCTGGGCGCGCGGGTGATCGGCACCGTCTCGACCGAGGCCAAGGCGGCGCTGGCCCGCGCGGCCGGGGCCGACGAGGTGATCCTGTATACGCAACAGGACTTCGAGGTCGAGACGAAACGGCTCACGCGGAGCGCCGGCGTTCAGGTCGTTTACGATTCGGTCGGCAAGACGACGTTCGATAAAAGCTTGAATTGCCTCGCCCGCCGCGGGATGCTGGTCCTCTACGGGCAATCGAGCGGTCCGGTCCCGCCGTTCGACCCACAGGTGCTGAATCAAAAGGGCTCGCTCTTCCTCACTCGCCCAACGTTGGCGCACTATGTCGTGACCCGCGAAGAGCTGCTCGCGCGGGCCGGACAGGTGCTCGGGTGGGTCGCCGATGGCTCCCTGTCGGTGCGCATCGGAGCCGAATATCCGTTGGCTCGGGCCGCGGATGCGCAGCGTGCGCTGGCTGGTCGGGAGACGACTGGAAAGGTGATACTCGTCGTGTGAGCAGCCCCGTTTACCGCTTTCGGCTCCCCGTTTACCGTTGTGCCATGCATTTCAAGGCGTTTCGTGCATTGCGTCCTCGGGCCGACCTCGCTGGACGCGTGGCTGCCGTGCCCTACGACGTCGTCAATCGCGCGGAGGCCGCGGCGCTCGCCGAGGGCAACCCCGACAGCTTCCTTCACGTCGGCCGCTCGGACATCGATCTGCCGCCGGACACCGACCCGCACGATCCTCGCGTTTACGCCGCGGCGAAATCCGCCCTCGATCGGTTGATCTCGAGCGGCGCGCTCGTGCGCGACACGGAACCGGCCCTATTTCTCTATCGGCAAGAGATGGATGGTCGAGCGCAGACCGGCGTCGTCGGCTGTGTGCAGGTGGACGACTATGAGCGCGACGTGATCCGCAAGCACGAAAAGACCCGGAAAGACAAGGAAGACGACCGGACCCGGCACGTACTCACGCTCGCGGCGCATGCGGAACCGGTGTTTCTCACCTTTCGTCCCGACCCGGAGCTGGGCCGATTGAGCGCCGCCGCGACGGCCCGCCCGCCGCTTTACGATTTCACGGCCCCGGACGGCGTCCGGCACACCGTCTGGCGTCTGACGGATGCCAAACCGTGGCTGGACGCGTTCGCCCGCATCCCGGTTGCATACGTCGCCGATGGGCACCATCGCTCGGCTAGCGCCTGGCGGGCGGGACGGGAGCGCCGTGCGAGCAATCCGCGCCACACGGGCAACGAGGAATACAACTGGTTCCTGGCCGTGCTGTTTCCTGCGAACGAGCTTCGGATCCTGCCGTACAATCGGCTGGTGAAGGACTTGAACGGGCTCTCCCCCGCGGCGTTCCGGACTCGGCTCGCCCAGGTCGGTAAGCTCCAGCCTACGGACGATCCCTCGCCGCCGGCGCCCGGCACTTTTTGCTTGTTCTTCGATGGGCGCTGGGAGCGGCTCTCGCTCGATCCGGCCTCGATCGACCGAAGCGACCCGATCCGTTCGCTGGACGTCAGCCTTCTCCAAGACACGATCCTTGGCCCGATTCTCGGCATCGGCGACCCGCGCACCGACAAGCGAATCGACTTCGTCGGCGGGATCCGGGGTCCGGCGGAGCTGGAGCGGCGAGTTCGGTCGGGCGAGATGGCCCTGGCCATCTCTATGTATCCCACGACCATCGAGCAACTCCTCGCCGTCGCCGACGCCGGCGAGATCATGCCACCCAAGAGCACGTGGTTCGAGCCGAAGCTGCGCAGCGGCCTGTTCGTCCACGAGCTGGACTGAGTGCAATGAAAGTTTTGATCGCGGACAAGTTCGAGACGGTCGGAATCGACGGCCTAAAGGAGATCGGCTGCCTGGTCGTGTCGCAGCCCGATTTGACGGCGGCCGCGCTGCCCGAGGCTCTGAAGACGCACGATCCCAATGTCCTGATCGTCCGCAGCACCAAGGTGACCGGGGACGCGTTGCGGAGCGGCCCGAGCTTGAGCCTGGTCATTCGGGCGGGCGCAGGGATCGACACGATCGACGTGCCGGCCGCTTCGGATCGCGGCGTGTTCGTCTCGAACTGTCCGGGCAAGAACTCGATCGCCGTCGCCGAGCTCGTGCTCGGTCTCCTGCTGGCGTGCGACCGGCGCATTCCCGATCAGGTGGCCGACTTGCGGGCGGGGAAGTGGAACAAGGGCGAGTATTCCAAGGCTCGCGGACTCCACGGTCGGACAATGGGGATCGTCGGGCTGGGCCAGATCGGACGGGAGATCGCGTTGCGGGCCGGCGCCTTCGGCATGCACGTCGCGGCGTGGTCGCGCAATCTGACCCTGGCCGAAGCCGAACGCCTCGGCGTCCGCTACTGCCAAACGCCGCTCGAGGTCGCCCGGATCAGCGACGCCGTGTCCATCAACATCGCCGCGAACGCCGACACCCGGAACCTCGTCAACGAGGAGTTCCTTGCGGCGATGCGGCCCGGCGCGTACCTCATCAACACGTCGCGTGGCACGGTTGTGGACGAGGCCGCCCTGCGCGAGGCAGTGCGAACCAGGGGCATCCGAGCCGGGCTCGACGTGTTCCAGAACGAGCCCGCTGAGCCAAAGGGACCGTTCGCGAGCGACATAGCCAAGGGTCCTGGCGTCTACGGCACGCATCACGTCGGCGCGTCGACCGAGCAGGCTCAGGTCGCCATCGCCCACGAGGTGATTCGGATCGTCCACGAGTTCATGGAGTCGGGCACGGTCCCCAACTGCGTCAACCGGTTGGCGCGCAGCTCGGCGACCCACATCCTGGCCGTCCGACACCGCAACCGTCCCGGCGTTCTGGCGGACGTCTTTCGGGTGTTGGCCGATCGGGCGATCAACGTGGAAGAGGTCGAGAACATCATCTACCACGGGGCGCACGCTACGCTCGCGCGCATCCACCTGGACGGAAAGCCGGACCTGGCCGCACTCGAGGCCATCCGGAAGGGCAACGAGCACATCATCAGCGTCGAGCTTACGGCTATCGACGGGAAAGGCCGGTAATGTCGGACCGCATCTACAACTTCAGCGCCGGACCGGCGATCCTGCCGGAACCTGTCCTCAAACAGGCGCAGGACGACTTGTGGAACATCGCCGGCAGCGGCATCGGCATCCTGGAGCACAGTCACCGCGGAAAGGTCTTCGAGAAAGTCATCGCGGAGGCGGAGCAGGACTGCCGAGCGCTAGCGGGCATTCCCGACGGCTACCGTGTCCTGTTCCTTCAGGGCGGCGCGTCGCTTCAGTTCGCCATGGTGCCGATGAACCTGCTCCCGAAGGGCGGCACGGCCGACTATCTGGTGACGGGAGTCTGGGCGCAGAAGGCGGTGAAGGAGGCGAAGCTGTTCGGACGAGTGCACGAAGCCGCCTCGAGCGGGGACCGGAACTTCGCCTACATCCCTTCCGCATCCACCTTTCGCTATTCGGAGAAGCCGGCCTACGTCCACGTCACGACCAACAACACGATTTACGGAACGCAGTGGAAAACGGAGCCGCCGGTTCCTCAGGGCGTCCCCCTGGTCGCCGACACGTCGAGCGACATGTTCAGCCGCCCGATCGATGTCTCGCGCTATGGACTGATCTACGCCGGCGCCCAGAAGAATCTTGGCCCGTCGGGCGTTGTCCTCGTGATCATCCGGGACGATCTCGTGGAGCTTGGCCCGAAAGATCTGCCCATCATGCTCCAGTATCGGACGCACGTCGGCGAGCGGTCCCTGTACAACACCCCTCCGACCTTCGGGATCTACGTGATGGGTCGGGTCTTCAAGTGGATTCGCGAGCTCGGTGGCCTGCCGGCGATGGCCGAGCACAATGCGGAAAAGGCCCGGATTCTCTACGACTTCCTGGACCAGAGCGACTTTTTCCGGGGGACCGCCGATACCGACAGCCGGTCATCCATGAACGTCTGCTTCCGCGCCCCCACCGAGGATCTGGACGCCAAGTTCGTGACCGAGGCGACCAAGCGGGGACTCGACGGGCTCAAGGGCCACCGCTCGGCCGGAGGGATGCGCGCGAGCATCTACAATGCGTTCCCCAAGTCTGGGATCTCCGCGCTCGTCAACTTCATGAAAGAGTTCGAGAAGGCGAATCGAACCGCAGTCACGGCATAGCCTTAGGTATAAGGCTCGGCAGGGCGGGGTCCCGAAGAACGGGACCCCCGCTGGTTTTGTGACCCCTCCTCTTGCGGGGCTCCGCGGGGAAGCGTAATACCCCTGGAAGAGCCAGTGGGGCCGGGTCCGCTGGGGCCCGGGGCCTCTGGGAACCTCTCACGCCCACCCCTCGTTATTTGCCGTGTCCCACCGTCATCGGCGGGCGTCCGCAGGAGCAGGTTGGAGCTGGGCGCCCGAGAGGGAAGGAGTCGATGTCCACAATTCGAGCTGAACCAGCGACCCCGCCGACGGCGGGGCGGCCAGAGGACACGTCGCGCGCCACCGTCGCCGCCGGCCTCGCCGAGGCGCGTGACCGCACGTTCCAACTCGTTGCCTCCCTGTCGCGCGACGACCTGCACCGCCAGCACGATCCCCTGATGAGCCCGGTCGTGTGGGACCTCGGGCACATCGCGGCCTTCGAGGAGCTGTGGCTCACCCGCAACCTCTCGGGCGTTATCGAATTCGCCGAGATGCCGGGGTTGTATAACCCGTTCGAGCACCCTCGCCGCGTGCGCGGAGCCCTGGAGCTGCCCGATCTCCTCGAGGTGCAGGCGACCATGGCCGAAATTCGCGCCAGGGTGCTGGATCGACTGGAGACCGCCGATCTGATCGGCGGTCCGACGTTGCTGCGGGACGGCTACGTGTACCGGATGGTGCTCCAGCACGAGTATCAGCACGACGAAACCATCATCCAAACGCTCCAATTGAAGCAGGGAGCGCCGTACACACCGCCGGTGAGGCGCTCGCTGCCATTGCCCCGAGCGACGCTCGATCCGGGAGCCATGGTGCGCTTTCCCGGCGGCGAGGTACGGCTTGGCACCGACGATCGAGCGACCGCGTACGACAACGAGCGTCCCCGGTATACGACGCAACTCGCCCCGTTCTGGATCGACGTCACACCGGTGACGAACGGCCAGTATCTCGAGTTCATGGAGAACGGTGGCTATCGGCGGCGCGAGTTGTGGACCGACGCCGGCTGGGCGTGGCTGACTGAGGCCGGAGTCGTGTCACCCAAGCACTGGGTCGAGGACGGCGGCGGGTGGAGCAGCCGCAGCATGGACGTCGTTGCCCCGATCGATCCGTCGCACCCCGTGTGTCACGTCTGTTGGCACGAGGCCGACGCATTTGCTCGGTTTGCCGGGAAGCGCTTGCCGACCGAAGCGGAATGGGAGGCGGCCGCCTCTTGGGATCCAGCGACAGCTACCCAGCGTCCGTACCCGTGGGGCGACGCCGCCTGGTCGCCCGAGCTGGCGAACCTGGACCAGCTCGCCTTCCGCACGGCGCCCGTTGGCAGCTATCCCCGAAACGTGTCGCCGATCGGATGCCACGGCATGATCGGCGACGTGTGGGAATGGACCGCGAGCGACCTCGCCGGCTATCCCGGCTTCGCGCCGTTCCCGTATCGAGAGTATTCCGAGGCGTTCTTCGGACCGGAGTACAAGGTGCTGCGTGGAGGGTCATGGGCCACGCGCCCTGGCGCCGTGCGGAGCACGTTCCGCAACTGGGATTACCCCATCCGCCGCCAAATCTTCAGCGGCTTTCGGTGTGCACGCGATGCCTAAGACCCTGACGGCCCAAACAGCGCGGGCCAACCGACAAATGGTGGCCGAAGTCGCGGCGGGGTTGGCCTCGCCGCAGAAGGAGCTGCCACCCAAGTACTTCTACGATCATCGCGGCTCCATGCTGTTCGAGGCCATCACCCAGCTTCCCGAGTACTATCTCACCCGTGCCGAGCGCGGGTTGCTGGAGAGCTGGATGCCTCGGCTCATCCCAGCGCTCGGAACGCGCTCGCTCGTGGAATTGGGCGCGGGCAGCGCGGAGAAGTCGCGAATCATCCTGCGCGCGATGCGCCAGGCGGGCACAGCGGAGCTCTATGTGCCCATCGACGTGAGCGCCGCTTTTCTGGACGAGACGGCGGAGCGCCTGCGGCGGGAGTATCCGGGCCTCACGGTGACGCCGGCGGTCGCGGACATCTCCGAGGAGCTGAACCTGCCTCGGGGCGTGGCCGCCCCCGCGCTCTTTGCGTTTCTCGGAAGCACGATCGGGAATTTCTATCCACCCGCGGCCATCCGCCTGCTGACGCGGTTGCGCGCGGCCATGCGGCCGTCGGACCGGTTCCTCATGGGCGCCGATCTGCGGAAAGACGTGGCAACGATCGAGGCGGCCTACAACGATTCACAGGGCGTGACCGCGGAGTTCAATCGGAACATGCTGCGGGTGCTCAACCACGAGCTCGGGGCCGACTTCGATCCGGACGCGTTCGCACACCGCGCCTTCTACGAGCCCGAGGCCAACCGGATCGAGATGCATCTGGTGTCGAAGCGCGCGCAGGCCGTGCACGTTCCCGGCATCGGCGGCGTTCGCTTCGCTGCCGGCGAGTCGATTCGTACTGAGATCAGCTGCAAGTACGACGTTCCGAGCCTCGCGGCCTTGTTCGCCGCGGCCGGACTCACGCTCGATTCATGGCGCTCCGATCCGGGGCACCGGTTTGCTCTGGTCGTGGGGGCGCCGGCGTGAGCCGTCTTACGCGGAGCGCGCTGCGCTCGCATCTGGCCGAGCGCGTGTTCTCGGCCCCGGCCATGGCGACGCTCACGCCTCGCCGGATCGGAGCCGAGGTGGAGCTGCTGGCGCTGGACGCGCAGACCGGCCGTCCATGCCCCGTGGCCGCGGAAGGCGTACCGTCGTCCCTGCCGTTCTTGCGACGTTTCGCGGCACGGCAAGGATGGACCGAGGAGCGTACCGCGAAAGGTGCCGTCTCGTTCGTCGTGCGCGGTGGCGGGGTCGTGAGCTTCGAGCCTGGCGGACAGATCGAGTACGCGAGTCCGCCGAGCCGAACCCTCAGCGGGCAGGTGCATCGGCTGCGCTCGGTGGTGGTGCCGCTCCGCGCGGCCGCGGCAACCGAAGGGATCGCCTTGCTCACCGCGGGGATCGATCCCGTGAATCCCGTGGAGAGCGTCGGGCTGCAGCTCAGCTCGGAGCGCTACACCCGAATGGCCGCGCACTTTGCCCGTATTGGTCCATCCGGCGCGCGAATGATGCGGCAGACGGCCGCGTTGCAGATCAGCTTGGACTTCGACGACGAGCCCCGGCTGCGTTGGCGGCTGCTCAACGCGCTCAGCCCGTTCGTCACCGCCATCTTCGCAAGCTCGGCGCAATACGCCGGGCGCAACACGGGGCATAAGAGCTTCCGCGCCCATTGCTGGCGCCAGCTCGACCCGGGCCGGACTGGTCTGCCCTACGACGAGCGCTCACCGATCGAGGCCTATCTGAACTTTGCCCTCGGCGCGCCAGCCATTCTGTACCCAACGGTGCAGGAGCGCTGCCGGCCGTTTGGCGAATGGCTCACCCTGGCGAGTCCCACCATCGAGGAATGGGAGGCGCACCTCGGCACGCTGTTCCCCGAGGTTCGGCCGCGGGGCCACTTGGAGCTGCGCTCAGCCGACGCCGTCGATCCGGCCTGGTATCCGGCGCCCCTCGCCTTGGTGGCGGGGTTGGCCTACGAGCCCCACGCCCTGCGCGCGGCACTCGAGCTTCTCCCGGCGCCGGACCTCGGCTTGCTGGAACGCGCCGGCCGCCTCGGACTCGACGACCCCACCATCGCGCGAACGGCGGTCGATCTCTGTGATCTGGCGTTGGGCGCCTGCGCGGCGCTCGGCCCCCGCTTTGTGCATCCCGCTCATCTGGATGAGGCCCGCGCCTACTTCGATCTGTACACCCGCCGCGGTCGGTCACCCGCAGGCGATCCCGCGAGTCAGGCCGTCGCCGCGTAGCACCCAGCCCCAAGCCCGGCACCCAACCGGCTGCAATTTTCTGCACCTCTTCCCCGGCTTGCTTAACGCCCCGGGGCACGCCGGCGTCCATTCGCCAGTCCAGTCAGATCCAAGCGAAAAGCGACACCCTGAATGGAGGCTAGGCCGATGTCCCCGAGCACCCGGAGCATCTCGCTCCTTCCCTTGCTGGCCGCCGCGGCCCTTGCCCTGGCTGCCTGCAGCAGCAGCTCGACCACGAGCCCGAGCAATCCGGCCATGAGCCAGGCCGATGCGGACGCCGCTTCGGATGTGATGGTCGGCGATCTCTCGGACCAGTCCGACGGCGCGACGACCACGTCTGGCGGCCCGTCGTTCTCCCTGGTGGCCGCCTCCGGCAGCGCGGCGAGCGCGCCCGCCGGTGGTGCCGCCCTGAACGCGGCGCTGGGGGCCTGGTACGCGACAGCCTGCTCGCCCGCCCCCGTGGTGACGGTGAACGCCAGCACCACCTCTTATGTCTTCACGAATTGCGCGATCTCGCGGCTTGTCCCGCTCGAGACCCTCACCCGCAATGGTGAGGTGGACGTCACCCTCGGAGTCGGCAGCCGTACGCTCGTCTTCAACAATTTCCAGAAGACCTGGGAGCGCATCTCGTTCCGGACCGGCAACGAGATCACGACCACCGAGACCTTGAACGGCACGCGCGCGATCTCCGACGACGGCACGACGCTCCAGCATCACGTCTACGGTACCGGCGATCCCTCAACGACGTTCTTCCAGAACGCCTTCGTGTTCAACGACCAGTCCACGGCCGAGCACGACCGCAACTGGCAAGGGTCGTTCACCGCGGACGTGGCGTCGTCCCTCGTGCATAACCAGCCGCTCCCCGCGGGCACTTGGACCGTGAGCGGTAACTCGACCTTTACCCGTAACGGGGGAACGGCGAATCAGAAGAGCTGGAATTTCTCCACAGCCGGCACGGGCGTGCACTACGATCCCACCTGCTCCGCGGCTCCGCAGTTCGACGCGGGCACCCTGACTGTGACGGCGCACAACAACCAGACCGACGCGACCGCGACGTTCACGATCACGTTCACCGCGTGCGGGAAGTACACCGCCACGATCACGAAGACCTGAGGTAGCGGGCTATTGTTTGAACGGGGGCGGCCCGGTCCGGACGGACCGGGCCGCTTCTATTTGGCGCGGGCCCGACACGCCGCGAGCAGCTGGCGCGGCGCCGGATGGTTGGGGAACAGGACTCGTGCGGCCTCCGCGTGCGGACGGGCCAGATCACAGCGGCCCCGGTTGCGCCAGGCGTAGCCCAGCAACATCTGAATCCGGTAACTGCCGGGGTCGATCCGGCCGGCCCACTCGAGGGTGCCCAGCTTTTCGCTGCTGCTGAAGACCGCCATCGCCGCCATTTCGGATGTGGTGCGAACGACCAGCAGCATTCCCGCCAGGGCTAGAGCGCCGGCCAGCCGGGATCGGCGTACGCCGGACAGCTCGATCGTGAGGACCGGACGTCTCGCGGGGCGACTGAGCGCTCCCAGCAGCGTCGCGGCGAAGACGGTCGGCGCGGGTAGCAGCAGCACCGCGTCGAACGCGCTGACGCACGCCAGGACGATCAGCGTCAGCAGTGCGGCCAACGCCTCCAGTCCCTCGCTGGTCGTGAGGCCCTGACGCCAGCGGCGTAGCGCGCCGACGCCGAGCGCCGTGCCGGTGAGCAACACGAGCACGAGGGCGAGCGGCCCGCGCTCCGCCACCAGAGCTACCCAGTCGCTGCTAGGCCAGGGGTTCGTGGGGATGAAGTCGGTCGGGTCGAACGCCGGATCGCCGGGGAACGTGTACTTGGGGTAGGCGACCGGCCAGTTTCCCGGGCCCACGCCGAGCACGGGGTGGTCGGTCGCCATGTGCAGCGTGTTCTGGTACTGTACCAGCCGCCCCCGACCGCTCCCTTCCCGGTAGTCCGCGATGTCGCGCAGCGAGTCGAGATACGGCGAGTCCGAGCGCCACTCGAGCATGTTCGGAATCAGCAGGGCCAGCGCCGCGCCGAGCGCGGCGCCGGCCGCGAGACCGAGGACGCGGCGTCGGGCAAGCTGGTTGTGCCAGAGACCACCGGCCCACAGTCCTTCGACTGCGAAGATCGCGATCGCAAGGACCAGCGCGAGCCAGGCTGCCCGCGAGCGCGACAACACGAGGGCGGCCGTCACCAGCACCGCACCCACCTGCCAGACGATCAGTCCGACCCGGCGGCGGGCTTCGATGCCGGCGAGCGCCAGGACCGGGGCACCCAGGGCCATGAAGTGCGCCATGAAGTTACGGTTGCCGAACGTTCCGCCCGGCGCCCGGCGTTCCGCCATGATCGCAAGCTCGACGCCGTACGCTTGCAGGAGCGCCGTGCAGGCTCCCAGCACGACGGCGGTCGCGAGCGTCGTGACGAGCGCCCCACCCAGCCCCGCGCGGCTCACCGCTCGCGCAGCCCAGAAGATCAGCGCGCCTGACAAGCTCAGGCCGAACGCGCGGAACGCCAGCCAATGGTTCTGCGCCAGCAATGTCGCCGCGAGCGATAGCCCGAGAAACGCCACGAGCAAGGCGTCGGCCAGGGTCAGCTCGAGTCGGCGCGCGCGGATCAGGCAACACCCGGCCGCGGCAAACCCGACCAGCTCGGCCACCAATTCCTTCGGTACCGCGTGTCGCTCCAGATCGAAGAGCGGGTATGGGATCGCCGCCAGCACGACGGCCACCACGCCCACCTGAAGGATGCGAAACGCCAAGCGAGTCGGCGCGTCCGCGGTCACCTCATGGCCGGGCGAAGTGATCACCATAGACGAGGGGTGCGCCGGTGGCCCACGGGTGATAGTCGTTGGCGAACTCGATGCGATCAGCCAGGCTGGGGTGCGAACCCCGGAAGATCGTGTAGAACGCGCCGGGGCGGGGGATGCCGAGGTTCTCCTGTTGCAGCTTGACGAAGGCGGTGGCAGCCGCGTGGTTGTTTCGCGTCAGTTCCAGTCCGAAGCGATCGGCTTCATGCTCGAGATGCCGCGACCCCGCCAACAAGAGCGGCGTCGCGACGAGCGAAACGACGCTGCTCAACAGCAGCAGGAGCGGCACCGACGCGGGGTCATCGAGCCGCTCGAATCCTACCTGGTCGCGATAGGTCGCGAGCACGTGGCCGGCAAGCCGGTGGATCGCATAGAGCGACGCCCCGATCACGAGCCAGCTCCCCAAGAGCCCCAGCAGGACGTGCCGGAGCACGAAGTGGCCAATCTCGTGACCGACGACGAACACGATCTCGTCGGAGTCGAGCTTCTGCAGGATCGTGTCGTAGAGCACGATCCGCTTGGTTGCCCCGAACCCCGTCACATAGGCGCTGATGGCCTTGGTGTCGACGCTCTTGTTGACTTCGAAAACGCGGCTGCCATGGACACCCGCCCGCTCCGCTTCGGAAAGAATCCGCGCCTCCAACGCCTTGTCCTGCAGCGGTCCGTACCGGTTGAAGAGCGGGCTTAGCCAGATCGGGCCCACAAAATTCAGCGCGACGAGGAGCGGCAACGCAGCCGCCGTGCTCCAGAGCCACCACCGGCGCGGGCTCCAGCGGAGCAGACCGTAGGGAATCAGGGCACCCAGCGGAAGCGCGATGCAAGCCAGCAGGAGTCCCTTGATCACGTCCCCCGTCCACTTGCTCAAGGCTTGATCGGAGAGCCCATACGCGTGCTGCCGCACGAAGCCTTCGTAGAAATCGAGCGGGAGGGTGGCCAGCGAGGTGACGACAATGAAAGCGACGACATACAGCAGCAGGGTCGGGATCCAACGTCTTCCGGTCATTCGCTCCGCCCACGCGCGAAGCCGCGCGGACCAGCCGGCGAACAACATGACTCCGGGCACGAGGAAGCCGACGAGTGTGTCCACGACCCAGAGAATGTCGTTCCCACGGTTGTACCGCAGGGCCAGCGGCGTTGCCTCCGGAACCGGGACCGGCAGCGTCGTCAGCGTGTCAGCCCACACGACCCCTCCTTCCCGCGCTACGCGCGGCAGTAAGATTCGGCATGCCCGACCATTTGCCTTCGCCGCTCGTCTCCACCGAGTGGCTGGTGGCCCGACTCGGCAGGGCCGACATCCAGGTCGTGGACGGCTCCTGGTATCTTCCCCACGCCGGTCGCGATCCAGCCGCCGAGTTCGTCGAAGGACACATTCCCGGGGCGATTTTCTTCGACCTCGACGCGTCGAGCGATGCCGCATCGTCCCTGCCACACATGCTGCCGCCGGCGGACGACTTCGCCGCCCGCATGAGGCGGCTCGGTCTTCACGACGAGAGCACGTTCGTGGTGTACGACGGATCGGGCGTGAATCTAAGCGCGCCACGGGTCTGGTGGATGTTCCGGGTCTTCGGACACCGGGCGACGGCCGTGCTCGATGGCGGCCTCGGCAAGTGGAAGGCCGAGGGGCGGCCGCTCGAGCGTGGGCCTTCCAAGCCGCGCCCCGGACGCTTCACGGCCCGCCTCGACCCGGGTCGAGTGCGCGATCTCCCGGCGGTGGCCGCGAATCTTCGCCGACGATCGGAGCAGGTGGTCGATATGCGATCGGTCGAGCGCTTCGAGGGCACGCAGACCGAACCTCGACCGGGAATCCGGAGTGGACACATTCCAGGGAGCTTGAACCTTCCATACGCCGAGCTGGTCGCGTCCGACGGCACCGTGCTGCCGCCGGAGCGGCTGCGCGAACGCATCAAGGCTGCCGGACTCGACTTGAGCAGGCCGATCGTCGTTTCCTGTGGGTCCGGCACGAGCGCCTGTAGTCTCGTCCTCGGCCTGGAGCTCCTCGGACACGATCGCGTGAGCGTGTACGACGGGAGCTGGACCGAGTGGGGTGGGCATGCCGAGACCCCCGTCGAGTTGGGACCTGCCCGCAAGGCTCCATGAGCACCGGAGCCGCGCAGCCCACGGGCCCGTCTGCCGCGCGCCGCCAGTCACCGGCGATGGCATTCGGCTGCCTGGCCCTGTTCGCGTTGCCCTTCATTGCGGTCGGCATCGGGTCGGCTGTGATGGTCGTACCCAAGCTCTGGGCCGGCGATTGGAAGGGAGCCGGCTTGCTCGGGTTGTTCGCGCTCACGTTCGGCGGTGCCGGCGGTTGGGTCTTGGCCGCGGGCGTGATGGGCCAGCGGCAAGCCGCGAGCCGGGCCTTGGCGGCGGAGCGCCACCCGAACGAGCCTTGGCTGTGGCGTCCCGATTGGGCTGCCGGCTCGATCGAGGATGCAGGCCGGAAGTCTCAGTATTTCCTGTGGGCCTTCGCCGCCTTCTGGAATCTGATCGCGTGGCCGATCGGTGTGATGGTCGTCCGGGCCACGCTGATCGAAGGAAACCGCCTCGGCCTGCTCGGGCTGCTGTTTCCGATCGTAGGTATCGGTCTTCTGGTGGCGGCGATTCGGGCAACCCTCCGTGAGCGGAAGTTCGGTGTGTCAGTCCTCGAGCTGGC
>DATHMJ010000015.1:0-7543 GCA_035487215.1 Gemmatimonadales bacterium | reverse complement strand
AGGATGGGGCGGATCAGTGAGGCGCGGGGGGCCCAGATCTCCTGCCCGAGCCCGAGCTGCGGAAGGCCATCCTCACCGGCCGCGGCCATCTGGAGCTGGTCGAACCCGCGCCGGTGCCGGTCCAGCTCCCGGCGGATCGAGGTCATGGTGTCCAATCGGGGGAGCAACAGATGGGGGGTCGTGACCACCGTACCGACACCCTCACGTGCCAATGTTCGCAGCGACTCGAGTGCCTCGCCGACGGTGGCTGCACCATCGTCCACGGCCGGAACCAGATGGCTATGTAGGTCGGTGAAGCGGGGCTGTGGAACGGAATCGGGCATGTGGCTCATTGTCGGCATGGTCGAGGTCCGACTTGGCGAGCAACGTTCATGCCGACCCGCCTAGTTGCCGCAACAGCTCCTCTTGCCGCCGAAGTCTGGCCCGGGCCTCAGCCACGTCGATCGGGCGGAAGCGAACAGGATCACCCGGGCGGCGCTGCGCCAGGCGCCCGATGTCGCTCGACGCAACGACGGCAGCACGCGGGTAGCCACCTACCGTTGGCCCATCCGGCATGAGCGCGATGGGTTGGCCACCGGGCGGCAGCTGAATCGTGCCTACGCAAGCGGGCGCGGACGGCCGATCACCTGGCAGCGCCGGTCCGCTGACCGGAGCCTCCAATCGGTAACCCATTCGGCTGACCGCGCGTGACACGCGAAACTCGGTCTCGATGAGCCAATCCCAGCCCGCATTCGACATGAGGTTACGATCTGGTCCGGGAATGATTGCAATCGGCTCGTCGATCCCGATGGTCAGTAGCTCAGGGGGCACTTCTTCGAGCTGCGCACTCTTGGTGGGCGCGTTCCCGATGGGCAGACGATCGCCGGTGCGGAGCAATCTTCCACCCTGCCCGCCGAAGCCGGCCGGAAGGTACGTCGCTCGGCTCCCAAGAACCTGCGGAACGTCCACCCCACCCCGCACCGCGAGATAGAGCCAGGCACCCGCGTCGATTCGCTCGACATGCAGGCACTTCCCTGCGCGCACGTGACCAGCCCGGCCCACGTAAAACGGCTGGCCATCCAACGTGGCCGTGGCTCGGGCGCCGGAGAGCGCAATGTCGGCGTCGCGCTCGAAGCGAATCTCGCCGCCGCCGAGTCCCCATTCGATCCCGGCCGCATCACGGCTATTCCCAAGCAGCAAGTTCGCCGCGGCGAGCGCGACGCGGTCCAGCGCGCCGGCGCGAGGCACCGCCGCATGCAAGTACCCCGTGCGGCCGAGGTCCTGAATGGTCGCGAACGGTGGGGCTTTGAGTACGTCGATCATGGGTCGACGGGAAGGAACCGGACCCGATCCCCAGCAGAGACGAGATTGGGCGGGTCGCGCGTCGGATCGAAAAGCACCGTCTCCGTGCGACCGATGAGATGCCAACCTCCAGGCGTCTCGAGAGGGTACACGCCGGTTTGCGCACCCGCGATCGCCACGCTGCCAGCCGGAACCCGTCGCCGAGGCTCCGCTCGACGCGGGAGGACCAGCGTCTGGTCCAGCGGGCCGAGATAGGCGAATCCCGGCGCGAAGCCGAGAAAATGAACATCGTATGTCGGCTCGGAGTGCCGGCGGATCACTTCGGCAGGCGAGAGTCCGGTGCGTTCGGCCACGTGGGCGAGGTCGGGGCCGTCGTAGCGAACCGGAAGGACGTGGAGCGGCCCCGGGCTCCGTGTCGCGTGGCCCTCCGGCTCGCCTGCCGCGAGGGCCAGCGCTTCGGCGATCGATTCGGCCGCATCGCTCCCCGCGTCGAAGAACACCGCGAGGGACCCGTACGCGGGGACGATGTCGCGCACCCCGGGAATGCGGGCGCGACGGACTCGACTCGCCAAGTCGCCGACTCGAGCGGTGAGCCGGCGATCGGTTCCTTCACCGAGAACGACGAGGAAGGCTGCGTCCCCCAGCGGCTCCACCCGCGGCAGGTCGCTCACGTGACGAATGGCGCGACGCCAATGCCCTCCAGTGCGAGCCGGCTCCGGACAGCCCGCAGGACGGCAACGGCGCGCGCGCCGTCTCCATGGACGCAGAGCGATTCCGCGCGAACCGTGAGCACCGTCCCGTCCACCGCATCCACCGTTCCTTCCCGAGCGATCCGCACGGCGCGCGCTGCGGCGGCCTCGGGGTCGTCGAGCAGCGCGCCTGAAGCGCCGCGCGGCACCAGGGATCCGTCGCGCTGGTAGCCCCGATCGAGGAAGGCCTCCGAAACCCCGCGCAGGCCCGCGTCCCGCGCGGCGGCGATCAACGGGCTTCCCGCGAGACCCAAGAACGCGAGCGCCGGATCGGCCGCGCGGATGCCCTCGGCGATCGCCCGTGCGATCTCGGGATCGCGCACAGCCCGATTGTAGAGCGCGCCGTGCGGCTTCACGTATCGCACTCGGGTTCCGGCCGCGGCAGCGCACGCGATCATGGCGCCCACTTGGTACGCGACGTAGTCGCTCACTTCGCGCGCCGATGCCGCCAGCTCCCGCCGGCCGAAGCCGAGGAGGTCGGGATATCCGGGGTGCGCTCCGACCACGACCGAGTGACGGGCCGCGAGCGCCGCGCTCTCCCGCATCCGTCCGGGATCGCCCGCGTGGAACCCGCACGCGACGCTCGCGGACGAGATCAGCGGAAACAACTCGGCATCGGCGGGGGATGGCCAAGCGCCGAAGCCCTCGCCGAGGTCGGCGTTGAGATCGATGCTGGGCGCTGACGATGAGGCGGGGGGTGGCACGCGTCAAATCAAGCACGGGCACCGCGGAAGTGAAACAATCCGACCCAAAGTCTCGTTTCTCATTGAAACAGCGAACGGCGCTGGCAGGAATCGCCCGACCGCGAGGTGCATATGCAGCGTTATTGGGCCAAAATCGCCCTGGGGTCCCTGGCGGTTTTCGTCATTGGGATGATAGTTATCGCGATGTCCCGCAGCATTTTACGGCATGCCGAGTCGTTGGCCAATTCCAATCGGCCGATTTCCATTCCGCTGGCCCTGCTGCCGTTCCGGGTCGAGGGCGACCAGCTCGGAACTGTGAAACGGCTGGAGCTGATCCGGAGCGCGCCCAAGCATGTGACCGGGGTTCGGCTGACCGTGAATCTGCAGGACTCGAACTCGGTGGATCAGCTGCGCGACTGCAATCTCACGGTCCACGAGGGTGCGGTCTTGGGCGGACGCGAAGGGTTCAGCTGCGCCACCGCGGGCGATTCCACCTCGGAGCGCTTGGAACGCATTGGCGAAATCGTGATCGAGCCGGGCGGGACGATCCGCGCGCTTCTCGCGCCGGCGGCACAAGTGGCCGAGTGGCGGTCGTCGCTGTACGACACGGCAAGCGCGCAGGCGGAGCTGGCCGCTCTGAAGGCGGAACAACTGGCTGACTCCGCTGCCCAGGCCGTCGTCATCCGGGCGGACTCAACCCGCGCCGTTATCGACATCCGCGGTGACTCGGCGCGGTCGCTGGTGCATATACAGGCCGACTCGCACGGCGCCATGATGCGCATACGGGACCGGCGAGGCCGCGAGATCCTTCACCTGCACGCTGACTCCACCGGCGCGAGCCTGACGGTCTCGGCCGATTCAGCCCAGCCCCACAAGCGGTAGGTCGGTCCGCCTAGTCCTGATGCAGCCGCCGGCTCTGGCGGTAGGGGAAGAAGTCGAAGATCTCGCCCTCGGCCAGTCGGCGCTGCACGCCGGTCCAGAAATCCGCGCTCAGAAGGTCGCCGTGCGCCCCCAGGAAGGTGGCGCGCAGGCGGTCACCCGGCACCAGAAACGCTCCGAACTCCTCCGGGAACACGTCGTGCTCGCCCACGTGGAACCAGGGTTCGGCCGCCATCTCGTCCTCCGGCGACCGGGGCTGCGGAAGACGCCGGAACACGCAGTCGCCCAGTAGGCACAGCTCGTCGTAGTCGTAGCAGATGACCCGTCCGTTCCGCGTCACGCCGAAATTCTTGAGCAGCATATCACCCGTGAAGATGTCGGCGCCCGCCAGGTCCTTGATCGCGTTGCCGTAGTCGAGGATCGCGTCCCTTGCCGACCCGGCGTCCGCCTGCGCCAGGAAGAGGTTGAGGGGCGTCACCCGGCGCTCGGTGTAGACGTGACGGACGACGACACTCTCACCTTTCACGTCCACGCTCAGCCCCGCCTCGCGCTCCAGGTACGCCAGCAGCTCGTCGGGGAAACACCGACGCCGGAATTCGAGGTTCTCGAATTCTTGCGCGTCGGCGAGCCGGCCGACGCGGTCGCGCTGAAAGACGAAATGGTACTTCTCCATCACGCCGCGGCGGGTCGTATTCTTGGGCGCCCCAAACCGGTCCTTGATGATCTTGAAGACGACGTTGAAGGACGGGAGCGTAAACACGCACATGACCATGCCTTCGTCCCCTTCCGCGAAGGCAAAGCGCGCGTCGGGGCGCTCGACGTGTCGGAGCAGGGCGCGATACAGCTCGGTCTTCCCATGCTTGTTGTAGCCGATGGACGTGTACAGCTCGTCCACCCGCTTGTGCGGCATGATCGATTGGAGAAACGCGATGAGGCCGCGCGGGTGCGGGGCGTCCACGAAGAAGTACGACCAGCTGAACCCGAAGACGACGCTGGCCTCGTCCTGCGTGAGCAGCACGGCGTCCACGGAGATCCCGCGTTCCCCGTGCACGAGCGGGAGAACGATCGGCACCAGCTCGCGCGCCCAACGGATCCGCCCCACGAGATAGGCGCCCTTGTTGCGATAGAACGGCGCGCGCAGGAGATCGATCGTGACCGGACCGCGCTGCCAGCCAAGCTCCGCCAGCCGGGCATCGACGGCACGAGCGACGAGCGCCGCGTCGCCGGTGGCGTCGGCGTACGGGACGTGCCAGGCGCACGCACCGAGCAGGCGTTCGATCGCGTCGCGGCTGGACCCCTCCGCCCGATACGTGTCGAACACCATGGGTCCGGTGCGGGCCAGCGGGCCGCTCGCGGGGAACTCCAGAAACTCGGTATCCGGGTCGGCGCCGACGGTTCCAAGCACACGCCGGCTGGCCGAGTTGAAGAAGGTCTCCGCTAGTTCAGAGTCGGGCCTGCCTTCGACGAGTCCCGCGTACACCGGGCGGATCCGAGCCCAAGCCGGGCGCTCGCGCACTGCGTCGCCCAGCGCTTCGCCGAGGCAGATCACAGCGCGCTCGACGTAGCCGCGGTAGAGCGCGAGGCGCTCCGCGGCGTCGGCTTGCGTGCCGCGCCAGTCGCGGGTCTCGAACCGCCGCTTGGCGCGGCCGGTGACCTGGGCGAAGGCCGCGCACCAAGCGTCGTATTCGCCGAACAGCACGGCGGCGCCTCGATCCGTGCGAGCGTTGCCGTTCATCGTCGCCTGGCTAAGTTATGATCAAGGACTTTCCCCACACTCTTCGATCTCGCCATGCCGACCGTCTCCGCGCCATCATACCGCAATCTGCAGACCCCGCCCCAAGGAGAAGCCATCGTCATGCGCGATGGCCGTCTCGAGGTGCCGAGTCATCCCATCATCCCCTTCATCGAGGGCGACGGTACCGGTCCCGACATCTGGCGGGCAGCGCAACACGTCTTCGACGGTGCGGTGCTCAGGGCCTACGGCGCCCGCCGCCGGATCGTCTGGTTCGAGCTGCTGGCGGGGGAGAAAGCGAAGAACCGGCTGGACAGCTGGCTCCCCGACGACACGCTGGCCGCCATCGCGCATCATCTCGTCGCGATCAAGGGACCGCTCACCACGCCCGTGGGCGGCGGCTTCCGCTCGCTGAACGTGGCGCTGCGCCAGAAGCTGGACCTGTATGCCTGCGTGCGCCCCGTCCGCTATTTCGAGGGCGTCCCGTCGCCTGTCAAGGCTCCTGAAGACGTCAACATGGTGATCTTCCGTGAGAATACGGAAGACATTTATGCTGGGATCGAGTACAAGGCGCGCTCCGATGAGGCCCGGGCGCTCATCCGGTTCCTTGAGGCCGAGCTGGGCGTGCAAACGATTCGCTTCCCGGAATCGAGCGGCATCGGGATCAAGCCGATCTCGGAGGAGGGGAGCAAGCGCCTCATCCGCGCCGCCATCGAATACGCCGTGGCTCAGAGGTACGCCAGCGTCACGCTCGTCCACAAGGGCAACATCATGAAGTTCACGGAGGGTGCGTTCCGCGACTGGGGCTATCAAGTCGCCCGCGAC
This sequence comes from Gemmatimonadales bacterium, assembly GCA_035487215.1. Taxonomy (GTDB): domain Bacteria; phylum Gemmatimonadota; class Gemmatimonadetes; order Gemmatimonadales; family GWC2-71-9; genus DASQPE01. The sequence continues at coordinate 1,394 of DATHMJ010000015.1, read as the reverse complement.
GAGTACGGAGCGACCGAGCTCGACGGCGGACCTTGGTGCCGGCTCCCCGGCGGTGTGGTCATCAAGGACGTGATCGCGGATGCGTTCCTGCAGCAGATTCTTACCCGGCCCAAGGAGTACGGCGTCATCGCGACCATGAACCTGAACGGCGACTACATCTCCGACGCGCTGGCCGCGCAGGTCGGCGGCATCGGCATCGCCCCGGGCGCGAACATCAACTACCTGACGGGGCACGCGGTTTTCGAGGCGACGCACGGCACGGCGCCGAAATACGCCGGGCAGGACAAGGTCAATCCGGGATCGGTGATTCTCTCCGGTGAGATGATGTTCCGACACTTGGGTTGGCACGAGGCCGCCGACCTGATCATCGCCGCGCTGGAGAAGACCATCGGTCAGAAGAAGGTGACCTATGACTTCGAGCGTCTGCTGCCCGGCGCCACTCTCGTCTCGACCAGCGGATTCGCGCGGGCCATGGTCGAGAACATGGGGTAGTAGCCCTCAGTCACGTCCCCGGAGGCGGTCCAGCGCGCGCCGGTCCCTCTTCGTGGGCCGGCCTTTCTCTTCCGGCACCCAGCCGGCCGCGCCCAGCTTGAGCTGCTCGGCCACTCGCTCCCTCGCGGCCCGGCTCTCGGGCCGCTCCTGGTATAAGCCGGCGGCGGCACTCGCGGGTCCGCGCCGCTCGGCGAGGGCCTTGACCGTCATCACGTGCTCATAGGGACCGAGCCGAAGTCGCACTTCGTCGCCGGGGTGGATCAGTTTGGCCGGCTTGGCGCGTTCCCCGTTTACCTCGACCTTGCCGCCGGCAACGGCGTCCGTGGCGAGCGAGCGGGTCTTGAAGAACCGCGCGGCCCAGAGCCACTTGTCGATTCGCACCCGCTCGCCGGCATCGCTCATCGTGTCCTAATTGAACTTCGGCTCGACGACTCGCGCAAAGGCGACCCGAGACCGCCCTTTGTGGCGGGCGCGCCTCCGGCGAGATTCCCGACGTGAAACGATCGCTTCCATTCGTAGTTGCCTGGCTGGTTGGCTCGGCCCCACTCGCGGCGCAATCGGCATTCACACCGGACTCCGGGCCCTCGCAGGCGTTGACCGGGCCCGCGGACTCGATTCTGGCGGCGGCGGCCGACGCCATCGCCCTCGGCCTTCCCTATCGGGCCAGCCGCATTCTCGATCCCATCGTCCGCGACTCGGCTGCGCGAACGCCTGACGCGGTATTGCTGGCGGCCCGGGCGGCAAGTCGCTGGGGTGGATGGTCGGAGGTGGCTCGCCTGCTCGCCGGTGGGAGCTGGACCGATCCGGCCCTCCGCGGGCCGGCACTGTTGCTCGCCGCGCGGGCTGCGCTCGAGCTGGGTCACGACAGCATCGCGGCCACGCGGGCCAGGGAGGCATTCGGC
>DATHMJ010000014.1:0-2891 GCA_035487215.1 Gemmatimonadales bacterium | reverse complement strand
ACGTGCGCGCCCTGCCACATGGCGCCGCGCTCCCAGCACGCAGACAGGCACCGCCGCTGCAGGATGGAGGATTCGTCGAGCCAGCGGCGCAACCGATGCTTCCCGCGCCCCCCGGTTAGACGGACGATTCGATCGGTCAGCTCCGCGAGCCGGTCTCGCTCATGGCAGTAATGCTTCCACTTGGCCGTCATGAACGGGCTGCCCAGCTGGCCCTTCCAGAAGATCACGCGGCCGCTCAACTCCCGGGCGAGGCGGGCCAGCTGCGGCGCCCACCGGCAATGGGCCAGGTCGTTGCGGCAGACGTTGACCAGCACTTCGACTTCGAGGAGCGAGGCATCCAGGTCGTCGAGCTCGATGAGATCGAAGGCGAGACCGTTCTCGGCCATGAACGCGCGAACCAGCTCGTGGTTCGGCGGCGCGCTTACGACCAGCACGGGGTTGCGCCAGGGCACCAGCAACATGTTCAGGCTGTCCCGGCCCCCGCACATGAGCACGTTGGTGTAGCCAGGATTGCGGCGCTCGATGTCGGCGGAGTCGGCACACATGCCGCTGGCCACGCGCCGCGCGAACTCTTCCGGGCTCCGGATCTCGCGGCTGCTGTGCACCGGGCCGCCGAGGCGGATGATTTCCCGATCGAGCGTCGCCGCGCCGGACTGGTAGGGGTATGTCCGGTTCGCGATCTCGCTAACGACCGCCGGATTGAGCCGCAGACAGCCCTTGTTGAGGATGAGCGAAAGGAGCGAGTACGAGTAGTGATCCCCGTGCTGGTAGACGGGGTAGAAATGAGGAGTTCCCTCGAAGCCAGCTGCCTTCCAGACGGTCGGGCCATGCTGGGACCACATCGCCGACTCGGAGAGGACGGCGCACTCTTGCACCGGCCCGCTGAGCAGCTCGACTCCGGCCACGGCGCGGTTGGTCCACGCCACCCACTCCAACCGTGGGCCGGTCGGCACCGGGGGCGTCTTCCGCGCCCAACGACGTGGGGGCGTCCCCGGCGGGGCCGGGACCGGCTCGAAGCGGCCGCTCGGCTCGCTCATTGACTTGTCCTCAGGGGTGGACCATCCCTGAGGGGGCCAGAATCATGCCGCTCACAGAGCCAACGGCGACAGCAGGAAAGCTCGTCCTTGCCGTAGCGCCCGTGCGACATCGGGGCTCGCGCGCGGGGCAGGGCCGTCAGGCTGCGGCTTCGGCGGCGGTCTCGGCCGCGATCTCCTCCCGGGCGATCCACAGCGCGGTGGAGCAGAGGCGCCACAGCTTCATGGGATCGGTGTTGACGAGGCTGTCGTAGGTGCCCAGGCTGCCCGACCGCACGCCCAGTCCCTCGAGGTGGCCCAAGGCGCCTTCGAAGCCCGAGCGGTTGGCCGCGAGAAAGCCCTGGTAGTCGAACGGGAATCCCATTTTCTCGCGGCGCCAAACGATCGCGTCGGGCAGGTACTTCTCCATGGCTCGCCGCAGCACGTACTTCGTCCAGCCGTCGTGAAACAGGTATTGAATCGGCAGCTGGAGACCCAGCTCGACGATGCGGTAGTCCAGGAAGGGGTAGCGCGCCTCGATCGGGATCTCCATCGTGAAATGGTCGTTGCTGCGCAGGTAGTAGGGCAGCATCGCCACCCGCTGATGGAAGAGCTGCTGCTGTTGGAAGCTCAGGCTCGGGTAGCGCGCCGCGTATGCCTGGGGCGACAACCCGGCGAGGACGGGCGGTGTCACCGGACGCCCGAGCAGTCGCTTGGCTGCCCTGATCGCGGTGGCCCGCGCTCGCCACCACCGCCCGTTCAACCGTTGGCGCAGCGTCGGCGCCTTGTAGCACCCTCGGGCGCGATCGTACTGCGCCACGTGCTCGCGCAGGCCTGCATCGCATAGCTCCGCCCCCGCCCTGGGCCAGAATAGGTGCTCGTAGCCGGCGAGCACCTCGTCTCCCCCGGCGCCGGCGAGCACGACGAACGCCCCGTCGGCCTTCATGCTGCGGCGCATCTGGAAGTGGGTGTAGATGTTGGGCGAGTGATAGGGCTCTTCCATCCGCGCCGTAAAGTCGGTCGCGTCGCCCAGGAAGTCCCGCTCCGGCCGCAACATCACGCGGTAATCCAGCCGGTATCGCCCCAGCATCGTGCGGGCGATCGGCTCCTCATCTTGCTCTGGAACCTTGACGGTGAACGTCGTGATCGGCCGATCCAGGAGCGAGGCGGCCGCCGCCACGACCGAGGAGCTGTCCATGCCGCCGCTCAGCTCACACGCCACCTCGACATCCGCCCGAAGTCGCAGAGCCACGGCGTCGAACAGCCGGTCGCGGAGCTCGGTCGCTGCTTCATCGAGGGACAGATCGCGCGCCGTGAGCCGCTGGGTCGGCGGTGTCCAGAAGCGCATCGTCGCGGCGCCCTCGAGCCGTGCGGCCTCACGTCCGACTCGGACCGTCGTGGCCGCGGGCAGACTCCGGATCTCGCGGTAGAGGGTCGTGTCGTCCAGGTCCTTCATGCCCGTCTCGATGAATCCGAGTACGCGGGCGTTGTCCCGGCGGATGCTCGCGGGCGCGATCGCGATGAGGGGCCGGATCGTGCTGGCGAAGAAGAGCCCACCCTCGGTTTCGCGGACGTAGAGCGGCGCGACGCCCATGCGATCGCGCGAAAGCACGAGGGTCGCAGACCGATGGTCATAGAGCGCAACGGCCCAGAACCCGTTGAGCCGCGACCAGAGGGAATCGCCCCAATGGCGGTAACCTTCGACGAGGACCTCGGTGTCGCTGGCGGTGTGGAAGGTCGTGCCGGCCGCCTCGAGTTGGCGGCGGAGCTCGATGTAGTTGTAGATCTCGCCGTTGAAGACCGCCGTGATGGCGCGGTCCCGGCTGCGGAATGGCTGGTGCCCGCCGGCGGAAAGATCGACGATGGCGTACCGGGCAT
>DATHMJ010000013.1:0-4870 GCA_035487215.1 Gemmatimonadales bacterium | reverse complement strand
CGGAGATGCCGGGCCGCCTGGCCGACCCGCCCGCGAAGGACGCGGAGATCGCCCCGCGTTACGGACGACGCCGAGCTGCCTGCCACCCACCCGACCAGCACGCTTGCCGAAATCACGATCAGGCGGACGAGCACCGGGGCATCCAATCGCAGGCTCAGGGCACCCGCGCCGCCCGCGACCAGTCCGCCCGCGATCCAACCGGGTAGCCGGCGTGCGAAGTCCTCCAGCAGGCCAAGCCGGGCCGCGAGCGACGCGCACAGGATGATCTGCATGACGCTCAGGCCGAGCCCGGCACCGAGCAGACCGAAGCGGGGAACGAGCAGGAGCAGCGCGAGCACCTCGACCAACACGGCTCCCAGCATCGGTACGATGTTCTCGCGATTCCGCATCTGGGCGCTGATGATCCGCATCATGATATAGACGGCCATCATGAATGCTGCCCCAACGGACAACCCCCGCAACGCCTCCGATACGAGCGCCACGGCCTGGGCGTCGAACCGGCCACGGCGGTAGATGACCGTGACGATTTCGGGAGCCGCCGCGACGAGAACGAGCATCAGGCCCAGCACGCCCGTGAGCAGCGGAAAGATCAGCCCCGCGGCTTGCGATTGCGCTTCCTCTTTGCCCAGTGCGGTGAAGCGCGACAGAGCCACCGTCCCGACTGCGTACCCCACGAGCACTTGCGGGGTCTCGACGAACGCACGGGCGTATTCCAGCGACGCGACCGCCCCCACCCCCACGAACGAGGCCGCCGCGCGATCGATGGTGCCGAGCAGCTGACCCAGGATCAGAGTGACGACCAGGGGGGTAGCGGTGTGGAAGAGCGTCCGCAGCTCGTGCCCGTCGGGTGCTTGGCGCACGGCGGCCGCGGCATCGGACTGCCGCACGTCGCGCAGGGTGATCCAGGTGTACGACAGGTAGATGACGAAGGCTACCGAGAAGCCGAGCCCAAGCCACTCAGGGTTGTGCAGCCATGCCGCGATCGGGATCGTCAGCATGAGCGCACTGTTCTGGAAGGTGGTACGCAGAGCGAGAGGGCGGTAACGCTGGTGGCAGATCCCGTACAGCGAGTACAGCGCGGCGAAGCAGTAGAACGGAATACCGAGGCCCATCCATCGGAGCATGCGCGCGGACATGCTGACGGTGTCGGGCGCGAGCCCCGGGGCGAAGATCCGTACCAGCTGCGGGCCGATGATCCAGGTGAGCGCGGCGAGACCGGTCGATACAGCGAGAAGGTATGTGGCCGTGAGTCGGAGGAGCCGGCGTCCGCTCGCCGGGTTCGTTCTGAGGTAGCGGGAATACAGCGGGACGAACGCGCCGTCGAGCACGTCGCCCATGAAGAAATGCGTGGGGAACAACGCCGCGGCGAGGCCCGCTCGGAACGCGTCGGCGGTGCTCGTGGCGCCGAAGAAAAAGGCGAGCGTGACCTCGCGCCCGAATCCCAGCAGCTTGCCGAGCGCGCCTCCCAGCAGGATGGCGAGGACGCTCATTCGCCGCCCAGGCGTCGGGCCGCCAACGTCGCCAGGACGTCGGCGTAGTGCGCGACCGTTCCCTCCATCGTGAAGCGCCGGCGGACTGCGGCGACGCCGGCCGCGCCCACCGCGCCGGCCCTGGCGCGATCGGTGAGGCACGTGATGATCGCCCGCGCCAGTGCTTGCTGGTCTCCCGCGGGAACGAATAGCGCTTCTTTACCCGGTTCAGCCACGAAGGCCGTATCGCCCAGGTCGGTCGTGATCACGGGCACCCCGGTGGCCATGCCCACGATCATCGCGTGATCGTACGCCGTCGGGCGGAGTCGTGGGTTGAGCACGACGGCGACGCCGGCGAACGCCTCGCGGATGCGATCGAACGGAAGCGTCCCGGTGAACTCCACCGCGTCGGTGAGGCCCTCCGCCCGCACCAGGGCCTCGAGCGCGCGGCGGTAGCTGCCGTCGCCCACGACCCGAAGCCGCGCGTCGGGTACGGTCCGTCGGACATCGCGCATCGCATGAACCGCGATCTGGATCCCTTTGTCGCGCTCGAGTCGCGCCACCACCGCGACGAGGTGACTGGCCGGAGCGACGACCGCCGCCAGCTCCTCGATCAAGTCCGAGCCCACCCCGTAGGGGATCACGACTATGCGGTCTTCGGGAAACCGGAACATCCGGCTGATCTTCATCCGATCGCCGGGACACGGAACGATGAATGCATCGGGCGAGCGCATGAACGAGGTGTCCCGGACTGCCCGGTACATCGTGTGCCCAGCCCGAGCGATCCCCTCGGCCACGCCGGCCGCCGACACGTGCCCCCTGATGGAATGCAGGCTCGCCCGCAATTCGTCGAGGTGGGTCCCGAACGTGAGGACCACCGACGGCGCATCGACCCCCCGGCGCCGCCACCGCCGCAGCAGGCCACGCGCAGCGGCGCTGACCGACACCAGGACGTCGAATGGCTTTCGCGCGTGCGCCTCGACGAGCGCCTGATCGAGCATACGGAACCAGGCACGGCTGTATCGCCCGGGCGCCCCGGTGCGAAGATAGTGGACTCGCGCACCGGGCCCGTTCGTCGTCTCCTGGGCGGCGACTTGACCGTCGCGATCGGTCGTGAACAGGTCGACCTCGTGGCCCATCTCGGCCAGCCCCTCGAAGAGCCGCTCGGTGACGATCTGCATGCCGCCGAGTGAATGCTCGGGAAGAATGCGGGCGAAGGCCGCGATCCGGAGCCTGTGCGGCATCACGTGAGCACCCGCCTCATAGCGGAAATGACCCGGGCCACTTCGTCGTCGGCGAGCTCGGGAAAGCACGGCAAGGAAAGCACGCGACGGCACAGCCACTCGGCTTCTGGAAACGAACCAAGTCCCGCCCCCGCGTAGACCGGATGCTCGTGGATTGCGTAGGGGTAGTGTACGCCGGTCTCGACACCCAGCGCCAGCAATTTGTCGCGCACGGTGTCGCGCCCCTCGACCGTGACCACGAACAGGTGATAGGATGCCTCGGCACCGGGGCGGTCCGTGGGAAGACCCAGCGGCAGACCCGCCAGCTCTGCGAGGTAGCGCGCCGCGATGGCTCGGCGCCGAGCCACCCATGCATCGAGGCACGCCAGCTGCACGTCGAGGACCGCCGCCTGGACCTCGTCCAGCCGGGAATTCCGCCCCTCCAGCACGCTCCAGTCGCGTCGCTCATAGCCGTACATGCGGAGCAGCCGGACCGTGGACGCATGCTTCCCGTCTCGCGCGAACACGAGCCCTCCGTCACCATAAGCGCCGAGATTCTTGGTGGGGTAGAAGCTGAACGCCGCCAGATCGCCGGAGATGCCGACTTCGCGGCCCTGGAAGCGCGCACCGTGCGCCTGGGCACAGTCCTCGATCAGCGCGACGCCAAGCTCGCGGCAGGTCGCGGCCAAAGCAGGAGCGTCCAGCGGATGGCCGTACAGGTGCGGCGCGATCACCGCCCGCGTGCGGCCGCTCACGCGGCGACGCACCTCGGCCGCCTCGAGCAAGCGGGTGGCACGGTCGCAATCCGCGAGCGCCACGTCGGCCCCGACCGCGCGGATCGCGCTCACCGCAGGCATGCAGACGTTGGCCACGGTGACCACTTCGTCACCGGGACCGACATCGAGCGCCAGCAGCGCGAGTGACAGCGCGTCAGTTCCCGAGGCCACGCCGACCGCGTGGCCACCACCCAATCGCCGGGCATAGGCCGCCTCGAACGCTTTCACGGCCGGACCGAGCACGTAGTGACCGCTCCGGGCCACCTGGAGCAACGCGTTCTCGGTCGCGGCCGCGATCGCCGCGTGCCGACGCTTCAGGTCGAGGAAGGGGACGATGGCGGCCATCGCGCTCCGTCTTGCGTCTTGGTGTAGAAGTCGAGCGTCCGCGCGAGCCCGTCCTCGAGTCGCGTCGTCGCCCGCCAGCCGAGGAGCTGCCGGGCCAGGTGCGGATCGGTCCAGTAATCGCCCACGTCGATGGCCCGCTGCTCGGAGGGCATCGGCGCGTCGATCAGCTCGCCTCGGCCGAGCAGGTCTCGCGCGACAGTGGCAAAGTCGCGGAGCGAGGCCGGCTGGTCGTGTCCGATATTGATCACCCGTCCCGCGGACTCGCGAGCGGCTCCGGCCGCCAGGAGCGCCTCCACCGCGTCGTCCACCATCAACCAGTCGCGACGGAAGGTACCACCCCCGAACAGGTGAACCGGCTCGCCGCGAAGCAGGCGGCCGATGACGAAGCCGGTGACCCCGTGGGCCGGATCCTGGTTTCCCTGGCGCGGCCCGTATGCGTTCGTGAGCCGGAGCCGCACGATCGGGAGGTCGTAGAGCTTGCCATAAAGCACCGCGTACTGCTCGGCCGCGAACTTGTGAACGGCGTTGGGGTCGGGTGGCGCGATGGGATGCGTCTCGTCGACTGGCAGCCGTGCGGGTCGGCCATACACCGATCGGGTGCTCACGAGCACGATCAGTGGTCGTGCGGAAGCGTGGCGCAGGGCCTCGAGGAAAGCGATCTGTGCGACGAGGTTGTTTCTGAGATCCCGCTGCGGATCGCCTAGGCTCCGCGAATGCGCCGGGTCGCCCATGAGATCGAACACCACCTCGGCGTTCAGCACCGACGCCGGGACGGGGTCGCTGGCGAGATCTACCCGGGCGAGAGAGAGAGACCCGCCGGCGCCCGCGAGGTTCGCGGGGTGCCCCCCACACCCTGGGACCAAGGCGTCCACGACGCTCACCGCGGCCCCGAGCGATACGAGACGAAGGGCGAGGTTGCTGCCGATGAAGCCGGCGCCACCAAGCACAGCCACCCTTCGATGTCTCCAGCCCGCGGCGCCATCGCTCACGCGGCGGCCCGCGACCCCGCGCGGGGTACCAGCCGGCAAGCTGCCACCACGATGCCAACGAGCATTCC
>DATHMJ010000012.1:0-9623 GCA_035487215.1 Gemmatimonadales bacterium | reverse complement strand
CCCACGAACACACCGCAGGAGCCCGGCGAGTAGCCCGGGTTGGAAATCGTCGCCGCCCACCCGCTCGCGTTCGAGGCGGTGTTGATCACCAGCGTGTTCTTCTGGCTGGGCGCGAAGTTCACCTGCCCCGTCGCGATCGTGCTGCCGTAGGTCGTCGCGTACTTCGAGGAGTCGGCGTAGAACGCTTCCTGCGCCGTCGCCAGGTTCCGAAGATCCGCGATCATGCTGGCCCTCACAGCCTTCTGCTTGGTGTTCGCGAACTTCGGAATCGCGATCGCGGCCAAAATGCCGATGATCACGACGACAATCAAAAGTTCGATTAACGTGAAGCCCTTACGATTGCGATCGGTCATCAATCCCCCCCGAAGTTCATTGCGTGAACGCGTTTACGGACAGACAGGAACGCCCTCTTGGGTCGCCGCCGCCGGCGTGCCGGAAGCCGAGAACGTCGAGCCCATGAAGATGCCGCATGAGCCCGGGGCGTAGGTCGGGTTCGAGATCGTCGCTGCCCAACCATTCGCGCTCGAGGCGCTGTTGATCACCAGCGTGTTGCTCTGGCTGGGACTGACGTTCACCTGACCGGTCGCGATCGTAGTACCGTAGGTGGTCGCGTAGTGCGACGAATCGGCGAAGAAGGCTTCCTGCGCCGTGGCCAGGTTTCTCAAGTCCGAGATCATGCTCGACTTGACGGCCTTCTGCTTGGTGTTCGCGAACTTCGGGATCGCGATCGCGGCAAGAATGCCGATGACCACGACCACGATCAGCAACTCGATCAGCGTGAAACCTCTCCGGTTTGACATGGTGCCCTCGGGTCCTGCGGCTCCGCTTCAAGTCGCGGATGCCGATAAATGGAATGTTTCTAGCGAACGGCGAGGGGCAATCGCCATGCCGCAATGGACTCTCGCTCTCCAAGTGATTGAGGCATTTTGACTTTCACCGCATCACCAACACCGTTGTCGGTCCCCGTTTCAGAGGGCTTGTCGGGCTTCCTGCGACAGCGGGTCGGCCGGTGGGCGCTCATCGCCTCGCTGGTCCTCCTGGCCATCGCCGCCAGTGCCTCAGGACTTCGGAATGGATATGCGTTCGACGATGTGCTGATTGTGCGGGACAACCCCCAGGTTCACTCCCTGGGCCAGCTGGCGTTCGATTTCGTGCAGGGGTACTGGCCCCGCGAACACGGCGGGGCTCTGTATCGGCCTCTCACCCTCGCCGCGTTCTCCGTGCAGTGGGTTCTCGGAAACGGGGCGCCCTGGGTCTTCCATGCCGTCAACATCGCGCTCTACGTCGGGCTCACGTTGGTCATTTTCGGGTTGGCGCTGGAATTCCTGCCGGCCACGGGCGCCTGGGTGGCCGCGGCGGTCTTCGCCGTTCATCCTGTGCACGTGGAAGCGGTCGCCAATGTCGTAGGCCAGGCGGAGCTGACGACCGCGCTTGCGGTATGCCTGGGTGTCTGGCTGTATGCGCGGGCTCGACGCAAGCCGGAGCTTCCAGCGCTCACCAGCGTCGGCCTGTTCGCCCTGCTCGTGACCGCGTCGCTCTGCAAGGAGAACGGAATCATTCTCCTGGGCCTGCTCTTCGCGGCCGAGGTGACGGTCGTCTCCGATAGCAGACCCCTGTTGGCGCGGGCGAAGTCGCTGCTTCCGACCTACGCCCTGCTCCTGATCGGAGCGTTCATCGTCATGGCGGCCCGGCGGGCGGCGCTCGGCGCGACCGTTGGTGAATATCCGGCGCTGGTTCTCGGCGATCTGGGATTCCGCGACCGGTGCTTGACCATGCTGGCGATCGTGCCGGAGTGGGTCCGGCTCTTCCTGTGGCCGGCGCATCTGCGAGCCGACTATGGGCCCGCCGAATTCGTGGCGTCCACGCAATTCGGATCGTCGCAGGCTCTCGGCCTGGCGGTCGTGCTCGTCGTCGTGGCCACCGGGCTCACCAGCTTCCGGCGCCGGCCGGCGGTGGCCTTCGGCATCGCCTGGGCGATTCTGTCGCTCCTGCCGGTCAGCAACATTCTGGTGACCAGCGGCATCCTGCTCGCCGAGCGGACGCTACTTCTCCCGAGCATCGGCGTGGCGATCGTGGTGGGCGCGATCGCCGTGGCTGCCCTCAACCGCTTGCAGACAGGGCGGCCCGCCCTCCGTCGGGCCGTCGCCGGAGCGTTCGGCGCACTGCTCGTGACAGGAGCCGTCCGCTCGGCGCAGCGCCAGCCGGCCTGGATGGATACGCCGAGCGTGGTGCAGGCGCTGGTGAAGGACGCGCCGCTCAACTATCGCGGCTGGTTGATGTACGGAGCGTTCCTTCGTACGCAGGGAAGAACGGACGAAGCCCGCGATGCATTGCTGCGCTCGGCCAGCCTGTATCACCGTGACGGGCGGGTGTACCAGGACATCGGCCAGCTGATGCGCTTCGAGCATGGCTGCCCGCGTGCGGTGCCGCTCTTCCGCCGGAGTCTCGCGATCGATCCGACGCTGTATCAGGCGCGAGGGAGGCTCTACGTGTGTCTACTCGAGCTGGGAGATACGGCGGGGGCGATGGCGCAGGCAGCCGAAGGGGCGAAGCGCGGCGAGTGGTTCTTCCAATTGGTCGTGGCGCGCGCCGGCCAGGGCAAGGCTGCCGCATCCGACTCCGACGCACCGGCACGCTGAACCCCGGGTCTTACCGGGGCGGGCAGTGCAACTCCTTCAACTTTGCTGCGTACTTGGCGACGGCTGGCACGGTCGAGTCGATGGCGTGCATGCGATTGGTTGACCGGCTCAGCTCGATGCAGTCTCCGGCGGCGGCTGCCGCTTCGGCCGTCAGTTCCCAACTCCGGCCGAACATCGGAAACTCGAGCGCGACCAGCCGACGCAGGGTCATCGCCTTCCGTGGCTGCCCTCGCGCCATCGCAATCTCGGCTTGGGCCAAGCGCACCTCCGCCCGTTCCGGCGGGACCGCGCTCAGCGCCTCATTGAGTCGGGCTTCCGCCGTGTCCACCTGACCTCCCTTCACCCCGTTCAGCACCGCCCGCTGCAGCTCGATGAGCCGTTCGTGATCGAGCCGCCAGGAGGCCCAGAAAGCGTCCGCCGACTCCCGATAACGGCTCTCCAACTCGAGTAGCGACGCGAGATCACGCCAAACCGGCGGCGCGAGCGGGCGTATGAGCAGCGCTTGCCGCAGGTAGTACTCCGCCGAATCCGCCTGGTTGCGCTCCGCCGCCAGCATGCCGGCGACCCACACCGCGTGGTACGATCCGGGAGCATCGCGCACGAGACTAGGCAGCACGCTCGCATTGTTGCGCCAGACCGGGTTCCGGGCGATGACGCGGGCCGCCCCCGCGGCCACGAGCACCACGGCGAGCGCGACCGCCCACGCGGGCTTCCGGCTGTCGACCAAGCTCCACGCCCAGCCCAGCAGCAAGACGGCGCCGACCGACGGGAGGTACAACGTGCGTTCTCCCAGCAGGAGACCGGTGGGGACGAGGATGTTCGCCACGATGGCGATCGTCGCCGCCATCCAGCCGATCGCGAAAGTGACGACGGGAGCGCCACGACGGGCCCGGAGCGCCGCGATCGCCGTTATCAGCACCAGGGCCAACCCGACCATGCCCCGCGGTGTCCACTCCGCGATCGCGGGAACGAAGTCGGGCGAATAGTCCACCGACAGGTGGAGCGGGAAGAACAGCAGGCGGAAGTACTCCGGCACCAAAGCACTCATCACCTTGGTACGTCCCACCAATCCGAGACCCTCGAGGCCGGGTGCCACCTCGCGTCCGGTGAGGTCGCCGACGATGGCGGAACGCAGCCACAGCCACGTGAGCCCCACGATGATGACCGCGACCCAGAGCAGAAAGTGGCGGCGCACCTTCTCGTGGAACGGCCGGCCGGCGCGATCGGCATCGAACAGGTCGCTGAGCAACAAGAGACCGGGGACGGAGAACGCCGATTCCTTGGAGGCGAGCGCCAGGCCGAAGGACGCCAGCGTCCCCAACGTGGCACCGATGCGGCGCGCCGAGCGAGTGTCGTCGATCTCCGCCAAGGCGCCGTCCCACTGGTAGCACAGGACCGCGAGCACGGCGAACAGCGTCGACAGGACTTCGGCGCGTCCCACGATGTTGGCGACCGCCTCGACGTGCACGGGGTGCACGGCGAACAGCAGGGCGGCAACCAGCGCCGCCGGGGCCGAGAGGGCCCGTCTCGCAAGGAGCAAGACCAGCCAGCACGTGATTGCGTGCAGCACGATGTTGACGACGTGGAACGGATGCGGACTTCCGCCGCCGAGTGCCCAGTTGGCGGCGAAGCTGAGTGCGGTGAGAGGCCGATAGAGGGTCTTGTTCGTCCACCAGCTCGCGCTGATGATTTCGCGCCACGCCCCGATGTCGTGAAACAGGGGCCGGCGGACGATCACGAGGACGTCATCGAATGTGAAATCGTACGGCGCCGTCTGGGCGTAGACGGCGCAGGCGAGGATGACGACGACGACGATCGGTACGAGGGTGCTAGACCGCTTCACCTTCGTAGCGTGAAAGCTTGCGGTATAGGGTGGAGGGATCGATTCCGAGCACCTCGGCCGCGCGAGTCTTGTTGCCGCCCTCGGCCTGGAGGACGTACATGATGTACGCCCGCTCGATGACCTCGAGCGTCGGATTCTTGTACGAGCGCTCCGCGACGAGCGGCTCCTTCTTCCGCTTCGTGATGCGCTCGGGCAGGGCGGTCGCCTCGATGAGGTTGCCCTTGCTCAGCACCACGGCGTGCTCCAGGGCGTTCTCCAGCTCGCGTACGTTGCCCGGCCATTCGTAGACGGTGACCGCGTCCAGGGCATCGGACGAGAGCGCCTTGGCCTCGCTCCCGCCCTCCTGCCTCAGATTTTCCAAGAACTGCTCGATGAGTGGAATCAGGTCGTCGCGCCGTTCCCGCAGCGGGGGGAGGTTGACCGCGATGACGTTGAGCCGGTAGAACAGATCCGACCGGAAGTTGCCGCGGCGTACCTCCTCTTCGAGATCGCGGTTCGTCGCCGCGATGATGCGGACGTCCACCGGGATCGCCTCAGTGGCACCGACGGGGATCACCTCACGCTCCTGCAAGACGCGCAGAAGCTTCACTTGGAGCGACGGCGGCATCTCGCCGACCTCATCGAGGAAAAAGCTGCCACCCCTGGCGGCCGCGAACAGGCCCTGCTTGTCGCGCACCGCGCCGGTGAACGAGCCCTTCACGTGACCGAACAGCTCGCTCTCGAGCAGGTTTTCGGGAAGGGCACCGCAGTTGATCGAGAGGAAGGGACCCTCGTTGCGGGTCGAGAGGTTATGGAGGTAGCGGGCGATCACTTCCTTGCCGGTTCCGCTCTCGCCCCCGATCAATACGGTGGAGTCGGTCGGCGCGACGTGCTCCGCCAGTCGCAAGACCTCCAGAAACCGCTTGGCCTTGCCGATCGGGCGGGTCACGGCGGCGCCGGACCGCTCGCGCCGGCGGATCTCCTGCTTGAGCTGTTTATTCTCGACGCGAACGGCGCGGTATTCGCACGCCCGCCGGAGAATCGTCACCAGATCGTCGTTGGAAAACGGCTTCTGGATATAGTAGAAGGCGCCCGAGTTCACCGCGGCGATCGCGCTCTGGAGCGAGGCCTGCGCGGTCATGAGGATCACGGGCGTCATGGGATCCTGCTCGCGGGCCGCCTGCAGGATGTCGAGACCCGATACTTGCGGCATCCGAACGTCGGAGAGGATGATGTCGTGGCTTCCGCTGCGGATCTGCTCCAGCCCCGCTTTGCCTCCCTGCGCGGTGGTGACTTCGAACCCCTCGTTGCGGAGCAGGATGCGGAGGGTGTCGAGGATCCCCGATTCGTCATCCACGACGAGCACCGACGGCTTCTGGCTCATGCAACCTCCTCCCGCGTCCATTGAGCGGGCAACAGAATCGTGAATGTCGTGCCGGCGCCCGCCTTCGATTCCACCAGCACGAGTCCCCGGTGCGCCTCGACCGCTCGCTGAACGATCGCGAGCCCCAGCCCGCTACCCCCAGGCCGCCCGGACACGAAGGGCTGGAAGAGACGCTCTCGAATTTCCGCCGGAATGCCCGGTCCATCGTCGCGGACCTCGAGCTTGACCGCGTGGTCGAGCTGGCCGTGCGGAAGCTGGGTGGGGTCGGCTTCCCCGATGGCGACGGTGACGTGGACGTGTCCGCGCGACGCCTGCACCGCATTGAGCACCAGGTTCGCGATCACCCGGTGCAGAAGATCGGCATCGCCCTCGAGCACCGTCCGCGGCCCCAGCACCTCGATTGACGCCCCCTCCGGACAATCCGGATGCTCCTGCACCAGCCGCGTCACCGCCACCGCCACCTCACGCAGGTCCACCGGAACGAATTCCGTGGCGCGCACGCGCGAGAAGTCCAGAAACTCGCTCAGGAGCCGGCTCAACCGGTCGCTTTCGCGCACGATCAGCTCGGCCAGGAAGCGCTCGTCGTCGGTGGCGTAGCGGGACCGGGAGAGCTGCTCCACCGAGCTTCGGATCGACGCCAGCGGATTGCGAATCTCGTGTGCCAGCGAGGCGCTCAACGCCGCCACCGCCTCCAGCCGCTCCGCGCGCAGGTGAAGGTCCTGAAGCTGCTTCAGGTCCGAGATATCGGTGAAGATCGCCGTCACCGACGGCGCCTCCTGGGCTTTCTGCTGAAAGACCGTGGTGCTGAGGCCGATGGGGAATTTCCGGCCCTGGGCCGACGCCACCAGCCCCTCACCCCGGCTGATCTTCCGACCATTGCGAATGCCGGACGCGATGGCGGACCACAACTCGGCCGATCGCGTCTTGAGATGGTCCAGCACCGGCTGGCCCAGAAACTGGCCCGAGTCGAGCCGCAGCAGTCGCTCGGCCGTCGGGTTGATGAAGGCCAGGCGGCCGAGACCGTCGACCGTGAGCACGCCGGAGCGGATGTTCCGCAGGATGTCGTCCGCCTCGAGCCGCACCCGTTCCAGCTCGGTCTCGAGGGAGGCCTGCTCCGCCCCCGCCTCCCGGAGCCGGTGGCTAAGGAGAGCCACCAGGAGGAAGACGATATTGAATACGGCGAACTGCACCCAGAACGCGGTGTCGGGCACCACCGACTGGCCCCACACCACGTCCGCCAGGAACATCAACGAGGCGGCCACCGCGGTGAAGACGCCAGCGCCCAGCGGCAGCAGCATCGTGTACGCGGCGACCACGAGCACGTACAGCGCCGGGAAGGCCGACTTGGGCTCGCCCGAGAGGTGCACAAGGGCGGTTACGAGGCCCAGATCCACCAGCGCCTGCACCTGCAAGAACGCCCGACTGGGAATGGCGCGGCGGACGAATACCGCCCACGCTCCGTAGCCGGTGAAGGTCAGCGCGAAGACGACCGCGATGCTGCTGATGAAGGAGACGTCTGGCCGGCTGGTCCAAACCAGCGCCGCGCCGAGCAGCGTCGCGAGCGCGAGGACGAGGCGGCCGACGAACAGCCAAGTGAGCAGCGTGCGCTGGGTGGGGAGAGATGCCCGTCCGATCCGGCGCGGAGGCGGGCCGGGGGTTGCGTCTACCCGCTCCGCAGCGGACGATTCCATCGTACCTCGGCGCCGAGTTCGACCAGGGGGATGAGCGGCAAGATAACGGAACGCTTCACCATCCGTACAGCACCCGGTAGAGGTCCCGGTTGCGCTGTACGATTCGCACGTAGTCGCGGGTCTCGACGAACGGAATCCGCTCGGCGAAGACCTCGGGGTCATCGACGCCGTTCTTCTGCGACCAGCGGTCGACCCGGGACATGCCGGCGTTGTAGGCCGCGAGAATCCGCGCGGGCTCCCCGTAGCGCGCCACTAAGTCCGCCAAGTGCAGCGTGCCGATGGCCAAGCTCACGTCCGGCTGCCACAGCAGCACTGGATCCCATTCCGGAAAGTGGCGCGCACGCGCGACCGTGGTCCCAAGGTCCGGCATGACCTGCATGAGACCTCGCGCACCCGCTCCCGACGTGGCGGAAGGGTCGAACAACGACTCCTGGCGGATCAGCCCGGCGACAAACCCCGGCTCCAAGCCCTGCGCCTTGGCTTCCGCGATCAGTCCGTCGGGATACACCACCGGATACAACAGCCGGTAGACCCGCACATCGCCAAGGGCCCCTCGGGCGACGGCACGCCGCGCGAGCCGGATGCCTTGCGATGCGAGACCGGCACCTCGCAGGGCCGCAGCCCCCGCCAACAGCGCCTCGACCGAGCGATCGGCGTCACGCGCCACCTGCTCGTACTCGTAGCGTGCCTCGTCCGACAAGCCGAACCGCGTCAGCAAGCCGGCGCGAGCCATCGCACTGTCCATCGCCGGCACGGTGATGAACGAGTCGGCCGCAGCGGGAGGAGTCCAGGTCGGCAGCGAGAGGCGTCGCTCGCTGAGCCCGGCGTAGTAGGACACCGGGTCGCTGCTCGTGACCGACATCCAGCGCTCGCGCGCGCGGGTGGAGTCGCCGGCGGCCGCCCAGGCGCGTCCGGCCCAATACGTCGCGGCCGACGCCTCCTCACCGGCGAGCGGACTTGCGGCCAAGCCATCCAGCTCGGACGCGGCCTGTCGGCTATGCCCCCCGAGAAGCGCGAGGATGCCGGCCTGAAGCCGCGCGCCCGGTGCGAAGCGCGACGCGGGAAACCGGTGGGCCACCTGGAGGAACAGCTTACGCGCGTCGTCGTCGCTTCGATCGTCGGTCGCCAGGTCCGCGAGCAGCCAGAGCGCGGGCGTGGCCGCCGCCGTGTCCTTGGAGAACTTCCGGGCGACCTCCTTGAACGCGTGGCGCGCCGGCTCGAGCTGGCCACTCCGTAGCAGGGCTCGCGCCCGTTGATAGGCGGCCGCGCCCCCGAGCGAATCCTTGACCGGAACGCTCGAAAACGCGACGGCGGCCTCGTCATACCGGCCCAGGCGAAACAACGCCATCGCGTAGTCGAAGCGATCGTGCGGTGTCCCGAGGCCTCCGGCGAACGCGCGCGGAAACCCGTCGGCCGCCCGCGCCGGAACGCCCGCGGTCGCCGCCGCCCGGGCGACGACGAGCTCCTCGTCAGGCGTGAGCGACCCGAACGCGCTGTCGAGCGCGGCGATGGCGGAGCGCAGCTCCCCCGCGGCCTCGGGCGTGCCGAGGAAAGCAACCAACTGACGCCGCAACTCGGCGCGCGAGGTGGAATCGGTCGCAGCGGCGAGACGCAGTCGGAGGGCCGTTGCCGGGCTGCCGAGGCGGAGGTAGAACGTCGCGGCGCCAACCAAATCACCGGCGCGCTGTCGGGCCGCCGCCTCGACCGGCGCGATTCGGTTCAGCGCGGCCGGGGTCCGGGTGGCGTTGTAGAGCTTGTCCCGGCCCGCGCTGTCGGCGGTCAGGACCGCGGCCCGGAGCCGCAACCAGTCGCCCACCAGCGGCGCAAGCTCAGCCGCGCCGACGTACGCGGCGGCCGCACTGTCCCGTTGATCGAGGCGGTCCAACGCCCTGCCCGCGACCACGAGTGCCTCGGCCCGGCGGGCCGGATCGCCCAGGTCGCCGAATGCCTCGCTGGCCCGCGCGGCCGCGATGCTGTCGTGACCCAGCTCGAGCGCAGCCCGCGCCGCGAGCAAGAGTGCCGGCCCGCGGAACGCCGGATCGGTCCAGCTCTCCCCGGCGAGCAGGCGCGCCACCTCCGACCATCCA
>DATHMJ010000011.1:0-6692 GCA_035487215.1 Gemmatimonadales bacterium | reverse complement strand
GAACGGGAGCGGGCGCGACTCGTTGAGGATCCGCACCTCGCTGACCTGGACCTCGACGGCCCCGGTGGCGAGCTTGGGGTTCTCGGTCCCCGCGGGGCGGGCCCCGACGGTGCCCCGCACCGCGAGCACGAACTCGGCGCGCACGCCCTCCGCCCGGCCGTGGGCGGCGCCGCCCGTGCCCGGGTTGAAGACGCACTGGGTGAGCCCCTCGCGATCGCGCAGGTCGACGAACACGAGGCCGCCGTGGTCGCGGCGCCGGTAGGCCCACCCCATCAGGGTGACCTCCTGCCCCACGTGCTCGCTCCGCAGCGCCCCACAGCTGTGGGTCCGCCGCCACCCGCCCATGCTCTCGGTCACGCGCCCGTCTCCCCCGCCCCGGCGCCCCGGGGCTCTCGCCACTCGATCGTCCCGTCCGCGCTTATCACCGCGATCCGCCGGAAGCCGCGCGCCTCCAGATCTTGAAGTTGCTTGCCGAGCCGCTTGCCGCGGGCCTCCAGCACCACCTGCCGGCCCTGCTCGCGAAGATCGCGGGCCAGACTCAGCACCGGGCCCAGCTCCATCGTATCGTCGAACACCAGCGCCACCCGCGCGCCCTCGCTCTCGGGGACGGCCCCTCGCTCCATGAGGATGCCGATCACGCGCTCGAACCCGATCGAGAAGCCGGTGGCCGGGACCTCGCGGCCGATGAACTTGCCAACCATCCGGTCATAGCGCCCGCCGCCCGCGATCGAAGACGTCGCGTCGCCGTGCTGGATCTCGAAGATCGGCCCGGTGTAGTAGCCCATGCCGCGCACCAGCGTGGCGTCGAACACGAGGCGGAACCGCCCGGCCGCCTGGGTCGTCACCATCTCCAGGATGCGCTCCAGACTCCGCCACACGCTCTCGTCCACGCCTCTGCCCAGGAGCGCCCGCAGGGCCGCGCGGGTGGCGACCGCGCCGAGCAGCTCGAGCAGCCGGCCCGCCGCCTCGGTCGGGTGGCCGGCCTCGCGCAGCTCGGTGGCCACCGCGTCGCGCCCGATCTTGTCGAGCTTGTCCAGCGCGATGAAGACGGATCCGGCCCGCGCCGGATCGAAGCCACAGTGGGCCACGATCGCGCTCAGCAATCGCCGGTCGTTGAGCCGGACGGTCAGGTCCTTGAGCCCCAGCGCGGCGAGGGCCTCGGTGGTCGCCAGGATCAGCTCGATCTCGGCCACCTCGGAGGCGACCCCCAGCACGTCGATGTCGCACTGGGTGAACTGGCGGTAGCGGCCCTGCTGGGGCCGCTCCGCGCGCCAGACCGGTCCGATCTGGATGGCCTTCAACGGCTGCGGCAGGCGCGCGTGGTTGTGCGCGTAGTAGCGAACGAGCGGCACCGTCAGGTCGAAGCGCAGGCCGAGATCGGCCATATCCTCGGGGCGGTCCGCGGTCGCGAGCTTCTCGCCGCGCTTCAGGATCTTGTAGATCAGCTTCTCGTTCTCGCCGCCGTCACTGCGCAGCAGGAGCCTCAGGCTCTCCACCGCCGGAGTCTCGATGCGGACGAAGCCGTGGCGACGGTAGACCGCGAGGATCTGCGCCAGCGCCCAGTCACGAACCGCGACCTCCTCCGGCAGGAGGTCCCGCATGCCGCGAGGTGGGGATGCATCGAGCCGAGGCTCTCGCTTCGGAGCGTCTTCCGGATGTGTCAGGGCGGCCCTAGTCCTGCGGGATGGTCATGATGATCTGGGTCTCGCCGGACGACTTCGTCAGGAAGTTGCTGAAGCGCACGACCGCGGCGATGATCGTCGGCTGGGTCGCGTCCTCGGTCCGGTACGCGCCCAGACAGGTGATGCCCCCCTCGAAGCCCGAGCTGATGGACTGCAGCCGGAAGCCCGCCGGGCCCTTGAACACCACCGCCAGCAGCCCCTCGCGCACGAGGTTCTGAGGCACGATCAGCTCGTCCACCCCGTCGCCGTCGAGGTCCACCGCCAGGGGCGTCGGCTCGATCTTGAAGAACTTGCTGCGCTCGGTCCGGGAGGAGCGGGTCGCGTCCACCAGCTCCACCGTGAGGTAGCCGCCGCCCACCGAGGTCGAGGAGCGCCAGAACTCGTCGCCCTCGCTCACGATCGCGAGCCGGTTGAACTCGTCGATGAGGGCCAGCGATCGGGTGTCCTTGCCCATGACGTTCGAGAACGCGGCCCCCATCGGCCGGAACGACGCGGGCACCCGCACGCTCTTCTCGGTGCTGAGCTTCCCGTCCTTCAGGGTCATCTGGTCGGCCTGCCCGGTGGTGAAGAAGTTCTCGGAGCTGAAGCGCTGCGACCACAGTGTCTGCTTCACGCCCTGGCCTTTGAGATCCACCGCGAACAGGAAGTCGGAGACATACTCCACCGCCATGGAGGGCTTCCCCTCCTTCGTGGAGATGATGAAGGAGTTGAGTCCGACCTTCGGGGCGTACCGGTTGCCGATGACCTCGAGCACCCCGTCCCCGTCCAGATCGGCGAGCTGGACCGAGAAGACGCGTCCGAGGCTGCGCACCGACTTCGTCCACTCGGGCTCGATTTTCTGATCCACGATCTTGTAGAAGTAGATCTCGTCGCCGTCGCTGACCACCATGCGCGGGATCTTGTCCTTGGGCGCCACCGCGATGTCCATCGCCAGCACCGGGAACTTGAACTTCGCGACCTCCCGGAGCGGCAGCGAGTTCTCGCCGGTGGAGTAGCTGCCTGCCTCCAGGTCGCCGCCCAGCAGCCGCTGCAGGAGCGAGCGGGGCTTGGCCTGGGGCGGATTGACCGCGCCGCCCTGTGAGAAGCGCGGCCCCGGATTGGCCGCCCGCAGGGTGGACGGGGGCACGAAGAACGACGTGGTCACCGCCGCGTCGGCTCGGGGCGCGGCGAAGAAGCGCACGTCCATGAACGGCTTGCCCTCGGCGCGTGTGAAGTAGACCGCGAGAATGTTGTCCGCCTTGAAGCGCTCCGAGGCCTCCCGCACTCCCTTGCCGGCCAGGAAGTCCGGCGCGCTCAGCCGTTGCTGCGCGAGGTAGACGTTGATGGTGTCGCCCATGGTCACGCGGAAGCGACCGGTCGCGGCGAGCCGCTCGACCATCTCCTGGGTCGCCGTCTCGACGAGGGTCTCCCGGATGCTGCCCAGCAGAGGCAGGAGCACGATGTTGACCTTGGTCGAAGGCACCCGGAATCGGTCGCCCGGCTTGATCTGGACCCCGGCCGGCGCCGAGGCGGTCGAGAAGCCGTCCTGGGCCTGCGTGATCCGGCTCACCCCCAGCATCTCCTCAGCCCGGCCCAGCACCGCGCCCGTGCGCGGATGCCGGATCTCACGCCCGGGCCGGAACATCTCCACCTCGAGGCCCGGCCTGGCTCCCTGCTTGAGCCCGGCTCCGAGCGTCAGGGTGTCGTCCCGGACCTCGAGCACGTCTCCTTCCAGGATCGGGAAGAGATCCAGAAGCTGCTCGATCAACGCCGTCATCTGCGGCGACGTGGTGGGACCCGGCGGCGCTGGCTTGGGCGGGCCGGCGGACTGAGCCCGGGCGCCGCCGGCCGTGAGTGCCACCAGGAGAAGGATCGCGATCGTGCGGCCCAGGTATCTGGACATCATTCCCTCGGCGAGGCTCCTTCGAGATTCGACCGGTCGGCGCCACGGCGGCGCTCCCAGCCCACCACGACCTTGAACGTGGCCGGCTGCGGCGGATGCTGGACGACAATATATACCCAGTCGGCGAAGCTCGGGTTCTGGTTCTCTCCGACGACGACCGCCGCCCCCTGGCCGAGGCCGAGCGACCGCGACAGGTAGCGATCCCACAAGACGGGCCCTCGCGACTCGTAGAAGCGCAAGAAATCGAGCGAATAGGACACGACGGCCTGAGGCGTCGGCGCGACCGTGACCCGATAGGGAATGTAGAACCGGAGCGCCGGTGGCTCTCCGCCAGGGAGTGGCCCGCCGAGGAGCGCGACGTAGGCCACCTCCTGGGTCCGGGTCGTCCTGGGCGCGACGACCCACACGCTCCGCTCACCCGGGTTGCCCCGCCAGGCCACCTCGTCCCAGCGGCGGTGGCCCTCGGCCGGCTTGATCTCCGCGAGGACCTTGGTGGCGCGGAACGAGGCGGCGACCGCATCCCACCCGTAGCGGAAAGGGCGGTCGGATAGGAGCGCCCCGTCGGGGACCTCGCCAGTGTCCAGCGCCCGGCCCAGCCGGTCCATCGTCAGCTCGCCGGACCCGGTACCCAGGGGGCCGTCGAAGTAGTGCGCGAAGCTATCCCGGTAGAGATTGGCCACCTGCAGGCGGTGCTCGACCCCTCCGGCCGGACTCGCGAAGGCCACCAGGAGGGACAGCCCGGCGAGGAGCCAGCGCATGGGGTGACTATACGTCGCGGCCACGACAAGGGGCAAAAAACCGGAAATACAGCGGGCGGGAAATACAACGGGCCCGGGGGAGGTCCCCCGGGCCCGAGGCGCTGCGATGCTCTCTGAAGCCTAGAACGTCAGCCGGACGCGGGAGGTGCCGATGAACGCGTCCTTCGTGTTGCGAGGACCGGCCGAGGCATCCGTGAAGGCATCCATGGCCGGGCCCATGATCATGTAACCCACACCGTTGTCCCACACCAGGCCGTCCGCGAACCGCCAGCTGACGACCGACATGAACTCGGTGCCGAGGAAGTGGCTCCGGTTATGTTGCCGGCTGCCGAACGCTCCGACCGTGGTGGAGTTGTACACCGGAATGCAACCGGCGCCCGCGACGGGCTGGCAGTTACGATCCACGCCCTCCGCGGTCCAGTGGCCGTTCGCACCGGCCATGACGGAGAGCGCCGGGGTGATGGCATAGGTAGCCTTGAGGCCGAGCTGGCCACGGCCGTACTTGTCCCAGCCGACGGTCACGCCCGGATACGCGATACGACCACCCGCCTCGTTCAAGGCGTTGAGGTAGTCGAGACCCAGCGAGGTGAGCTGGGTGCCCCAGTCGGCCAGGTAGCCCGTGTCCGTGGTCAGCGGCTGGTAGGAACGGACCGTGCCGAGCTGGTTGTTGCGGGCGCTGTTACCCGTGCTGTAGACCTGCACGGCCTCGATCAGCAGCGGGCCGAGCTGGAACCCCTCGCGGAGGTCGACCAGCCAGGCGTCGAGGTTGGCGTAGTACCTGCGATTGGCCACCGCGCCGCTCTGTGCCAGAGCACCACCCACCGTGGTTGGACCCGCCGTGGGGTCAGCCTGCGAGACGACTCCGCGGTTACCAAACTGGTACAGGACGGTCGGATCGAACGAGAACGGCCCCATCCGGAGCCGGGAGTCGAGACCCACCGTGAAGCGGTTCTCGTTGATGCCCCCGCGGACGGTGCCGTCGGGGTTGTTGAACGCGCTGGCGCCCACGTTGTTCGAGCCGCCCGCGACGATGCCGCCCCGGCTCTGGCGGGCATTACCGTCGGTCGTACCCTGGGCGTAGAACCACGAGAACATCGGCTTGATGTCGAGGCCCTTGAACGGGGTGACCTCGACCGAGAAGATCCCCGCCATGTCGTCACCGCGGTTCTGCACGCTCGCGCCGGACGGGCCTCCGCCGGAACCGCCGATACCGAACGGCCCCGCGAAGTTCCTCCTCGTCTGGACGCCCGTGAGGCTCTCCTGGACCTGGACGAAGGTGGCCAGGAACTTCACGTTGGGAGTGAGCTGGCTCGTGAGGTTCACGCCTGCAAAGTCACTGCAGGTGTACACGCAGAGCTTGAAGCTGGACGCGGCGCCGAACGGCTGCGCGCCGAGGCGCGCCGTGGTCGGAATCGGAATCAGCGGCACCGGGAACTCGACGTACAACCACTTGATCTCGATGATGCCGCGCGAGTCGGTGTTGAGGTCGAAACCACCGTCGGTGCCGAACGCGGTCGCGTTCGCGATGCTCGCGGTAGCACCCGTGTTGCCGATCGACGAATCGTTGGAGCCGGTCTGACCGTAGGTGTGGTCGAGCTCGATACCGAGCACGCCCTTGGCCTTGCCGATCTCACCGATGAAGTCGAAGCGGCCGCGGGTCCGGCCGTACCACTGGAGATCTTGGCGGTTCAGGAGGCCGTCGTACTGGCTGACGTTCCGCGAGTACGAGGTCAGGTTGTCGATGAGGCCGTTGATGGTCACCTTTGGCGTGGGCGCCTGGGCGTATGCCATGGGCGCCGCCAGGGCCACGAGGGCCAAGGCGAGCATCAGGACGGCAAGTGTCGTCCTTTTCATTAGACTCTCCTCAATCAGGTCGATGACGTGCAATTTGCTGCATGTCGTGCTGAGTGACTTCCCACTTTGTGCGCAACGACGGTACGGCTGGGAGACGAGTCTTTTTCCTTGTCACCCCCTCGACAGAGAAGAATAGGAAAAGGCCTGACCTTTTTACCGCGAATCATATTCAGGGGTCAAGAAAAAATCCGGAAGGGAGATTTGGTACTACTTACAAATAAATCAGCTACTTAACCGCCGTCTCCCATGGCGCGGAGCACGTCCGCGGCCCGCCTACCCAACAGGGAAGTCGGCTCCAGATCTCTGGCCGCCTGAAAGTGGGCCTTGGCTTCGTCCTTCTTGCCCTCTCGCTGCAGGAGCACGCCCAGCCAGAAGTGGGAGGGCACCAGCTTCGGCTCCAGCTGGAGCGCGGCGCGGAACGCCTCCTCCGCCTCGGTCCGTCGGTCGAGCGCCCAGTAGGCGTAGCCGAGGTTGTTGTAGGTGGTCTCGGGGGTCGTGTAGATGGTCTGCGCGAGG
>DATHMJ010000010.1:0-4538 GCA_035487215.1 Gemmatimonadales bacterium | reverse complement strand
CGGCGCGGAGCTCGCCGCCTCGAAGATCAATACCGGCGAGCGAGTGCCCGCCGCCGCTCGCGTAGTGGTCATTCCGTTCAAGGCCGTGGAGAAGGGACAGACGCTGCGGCTGCGGATCTCGGAAACCTACACCGCGCCGGTGAGCTACCGCCGCGAGGGGGACGAGCTGGTGTTCGACCGCAGCCTCGGGCGGCCACGCAATGCCGTGGTGCTGCCGTCGGGGTGGTACTGCGCCTTCAGTGCCGCTCCCGCGACCGTGAGCCAGCTGCCCGACGGACGGGTGCGGCTCGAGTACTGGGGCGATCGCCCGGAGGCGGTGCAGGTACTGCTCAAGGCGCGCCGTCGCGCCGGCGGCGACTGAAGGTCGGGCGCCTCAGTGCGTGCCCAGGTGCTTCGCGAAGAAACTCACGATGACGCGGTAGGCCTGCTGCGATTCCGGCAGGTCCGGGTCGAAGAGAAACGCGTGCCACATGCCGTCCCACACGTGCAGCTCCGCATCCACACCCGCCTCGGCCAGCGCCGCCTGCGTCGCGAACAGTGAGCTCGCCATGAAATCGCGTGAGCCGGCGATGAGGAGCGTCGGCGGAAATCCGCGCAGCACCTCCGGCGAGTTGATCGGCAGGACCAGTGGGTCTTTGGCCGAGGCCCCCTCGAAATAGGGCTGCCCGCTCATCGAGTCACTGTCGGCGCCATGGAACGGCTGCTCGCCGACGAGCGGCTGAGCCAGATGACTGGAATCGCCACCCAGCGGTGCGGCCGAGCCGCAAAAGGTGCCGATGGCCCCGGGCACCGGGAGCTCGTGCTTCTCGAACCATGCCACGGCCTCAGCCGCGAGGGCGCCGCCCGCCGAGCAACCATAGATGCCGATGTTCGTGGGACGGTGATCCTTGAGGAGCTCCTTATATACCGCCGCCACGTCCTCGCTGGCGGCGGGGAATCTGGCTTCCGGTGCCATCCGGTAGGCAACCGTGATCACCGTGATGCGCCCGAGTCCCGCGATCGGGATCGACTCGGCCCGGGCGCCGTTGCCCTCCCCCCAGATGAAGCCGCCGCCGTGCAGGTTGATGAGCACGCGATCCCGGTTCTCAGGTGCGATGCCCGCCTTGGGCGTGATGACCTGCGTGCGCACGCCACCGATCACCCGCTCCTCGATGTTCACCGGGTAGAGCACCCTGGCCCGCTCGACGTATGGAGCGTTCCTGCGCTCATCGTCGGCGCGCATCGAGGCGATGTCAGGAGGCTTGGGGAGGAGCGAAGCAGCCGGCGACGCAGGGCGGGCAAAGTGCTCGATAAACTTCGCGCGCGCCGCGGGGCTCATGAATCTCGAGGCGGGAACGGACAGCGGCGGCAGATACGCCGTACCGTCGCCGTCGACGTGCGGGCCTGATGACGGCGTGCCGCACGCGCCGAGCAGTACCGCCTGCATGGCGCCCGCCAACAGCCGCGGCCAGGCACTCCTCAACCCCTGGCTCCGCACCAACGCGTTCCTTGTGCCCATCGGTGACCTCCGCAGCTGGCCGGAACACTATCACTAACCGTGCGGCAGGGTGGGCGCTACGCCGCTCGGGGGCGTTGAAACGCGCCGGGCGGAGGGCTGCGCGCGGTGCACGGTCTCGCCGTTCCGCCGCGCGCTGGGTCCTTAGTCTCGGTGCTCTCCGGTCGTCGGATCGAGCAGCAGCCGGCGGTCGGCGCCGCGGTCATCGAAGTCGAACATGTTGAGGAGCGAGCCGGCGAGGGAATCGTAGGAGCCGCCCCCGAGCTGGCCCGTCTGCCAGTTGTCCTCGATGAAGCGCAGCACCGAGCTCTGATCGGTCAGCGTGTGGTCGACAAAATTGCGCCGGGCGAGCGGCGAGATCACGAGCAGCGGCTGCCGCGGACCGTAGCCGCAGCGGCCCGCGATGCCGGCGAGCGCCGTGCCGTGTCCGCACACGCCGGCGCCGTTGAGCTGATCGCTGTCGTTCAGCGGGCCGGTCACCGCCGAGGGGTTGACGATCGGCGACATCTGGTGGTCGTACCAGCCGTCGGAATCGTCATACAGAATCACGATCGCGGTGCTGTGCCAGTACGGGGAGCTCATCAGGGCGTTGACCGTCTTCACGATGAAGGCCTGCTCGAGCAGCGGATCGGAGTAGCCCGCGTGCCCGTCCTGGGCGGCGATGGCCTTCAGGAAGCTGACCGCCGGGAGATTGCCCTGCGCGAGCGCGTCGAAGAAGTCATGCAGGTCGTACTGGTGGTTCGCCCCACCATCGCTCCCCGTGCCGATGGAGGCGAGCGACTGCGGGCGCAGGTGCGTCGGGTTGGCCGTGCTGGCGAAATACTGGAAGAACGCGTGGTGCGGAATGTAGTCGGTCGTCGGCCCGCCGTTCGCCGCCGTGGCGGGACTGGAGCGTTTGCAGCCGCTGGTACCGTTGGCGTTGGTGATCGTCAGGTCGAAGCCGCCCATGAAGGCACCCCAGGTGACGCCCTGGCCGTTGAGGAGGTCACCGATATTCGGGGCGCTCAGCCGCACGGTTGTCCCGCCGGCGCACATATCTCCGGTCGGATCGAGGTCGCCGACCAGAGTACCGGGGCCTGAGTTGTTGGGGACGATCTTGGCGCTGGCAGCGCTCGGGGTCGCGCCGGCCGTCGTGCCTGCGACCAGGTTGAGCAGTCCGGGCGTGGACGGGCCGAAGGTGGTGCCGTAGGAGTTGTCGCTCATGGCGAAGTGCTGGGCGTAGTTCCACAGCGCCGTGACGGTATTGCCGTCGAAGTAACCCATGACGATGCCCTTGTCCTTGCCGTAGGCGAACTGCGTGGCGCAGAAGCTGCTCGCGCCCTGGCCGACGCTCGCCGGGAACATGTCCATCAGCCCGCCGTCGAAGGCCTGCTGCTCGGCGCCGTAGTTGTGGTCCTGATCGCAGGTCGAGGCCTGCGAGCGATCGAAGCGGAACGGGTTGATGGCATTCACCCCGTTGGCGGGGTTATTGGCGTTCGGATTGTTGGTGAGCAGCAGCCCCTCGGGCATGCCATCGGCGAGCGTACCGAGCCCGTTTACGGACGGCGTGTCCTCGCGGGCGTGAAAGGACGGCTCCCCCTGCGGGTTGAGCGCGACGGGATAAGTAGCGAAATAGTGGTCGAAGGAGACGTTCTCCTGAAAAATGACGACCAGATGCTCGACCGGGGTCGTGGTCCCGGGGCTCGAGCTCAGGGCCAGGCCCGCATGGCTCATGGCACCGCCTGCAATCAGGGTGACCCCCAGGGTGCGCGCGAGCCGGTGAATCGCGACGTGGCTGCGATGATCTGACATGGGTGCATTCTCCGAAGGGCAACGGTTAACCCGCGCTTCTTATACGAGCGCGCGGTTGGCACGTTCCCACCGGCAGATGACAGACCGGTGACGCAGCGATGACCCTTGCGTGAAGGGGCCGGCACGTCGACGCCGACTCGTCGGGCTTCGCGAGTACTAACGACCGCGGGGCCGCTCCGCGTCCTTGTAGCCGACAAACACGCGCTTCGGAATCATGCAGTGCACACCCTTGCGGATGTCGACTACCTGCGTGACGCGGCAATCCCCCACGATGGAGGTGAGTGCGTAGGCCTCTTCGCGGCTCATCGGCACGATGCGCTGCGCCGCGAGCCACTGCACGGTCTGCTCGACCGCAATCTTCATAGCCTGGTTCAGGTCCTCGTCGTAGCCCATGAAGATCCAGTCCGTCCTGGTCTCCGCCCACGGCCAATCGGTCTTCAGGTCCTTGCGCACGATGGGCTGAATCTCTATCTCCCGATATGAGCACTCGAGCGCGGTGAGATTGACCTCGCCGTTCCCCTGCCGGCAGTGCGAGTCACCGGTCCAGATCAGGCCGCCCTTGATGAACACCGGAACGTAGAGCGTCGAGCCCGCCTGCAGCTCGTTCAAGTCCATGTTCGAGCCGTTCTTCCAGGGCCGCAGCGTGCTGGTGCGTCCGCGCTCGTCGCGGATGGGAGGGCCGGCTTTGGCGGGCGGCTCGTTGGGATCGACGCCGACTGCGAAGGTGCCGGGGAAGGGTTTCAGGTCGATCATGATTCCCGGCTTGAACTCGGTCTGCATCTTCGCCAGGTCGAGCTTGTAATAGCGGACGAAGCCCTCGGGGAACTGCGGGGCGAGCAGCCCCACTGTCGGGAAGTCCTTGCCCGGCAGGTTGAAGTTGAAGGCGTCGGTCTTGGGAACGATCCTGAGGATGTGAATCTCGAGCGTGTCGCCCGGCTCCGCCCCCGACACGTAGATCGGCCCAGTGATCGAGTGCGGTCCGCCGCCGTCGTTCTCCTTGCGCAGTTTCACGATCTCGTCCATGTCGGCGCCCGGCTTGATCTGTCCGAGGGAATGGGAAATCGTCTCGATCGACACGGTGTCGCCCGAATTGATGGTGAGGCGCGGCTTCTCGGTAGTGTCGTACCAGCCCCACTGCACGTTCTCCGCCGTCGCCGGCAGAAAGTAGTGCCGCGATTTTGCCTCCGCGACCACTGTGGAGTCGGGCGGACGCACATCCCGCGCGCCGGCCCCCAGGGTCAGCCCCAGTAGC
>DATHMJ010000009.1:0-2385 GCA_035487215.1 Gemmatimonadales bacterium | reverse complement strand
CACGACGTAGCCGACCTCGCCCGCTTCGAGCAGATCGGTGCGGTGCTGGCCCAGCTGGAGGTAGCCGACCTCGTCCACGTGGTAGACGTCGTCCGGGTGCGAGCCGAACGCGATCTCCATCCCCTCACGCACCACCCCGTCCACCACCCGTATGCTCGGGATTCCGCCGCGATACTTGTCGTAGTACGAATCGAAGATGAGCGCACGGAGCGGGGCGTCTTCCTGACCGCGGGGATGCGGGACGCGGTGCACGACGGCCTCGAGCAGCTCGGGGATGCCCGTGCCTTCTTTGGCGGAGACCGCGAGGATCTCCTCGCGCTTCGCGCCGATCAGGTCCATGATCTCCTTGGCCCGCCGCTCGGGCTCGGCGCCGGGAAGGTCGATCTTGTTGAGGACCGGGAGGATCTCGAGCCCGGCGTCCATCGCGAGAAAAAGATTGGAGAGGGTCTGGGCCTGGATGCCCTGCGACGCGTCGACCACCAGGATGGCGCCCTCGCACGCGGCGAGCGAGCGGGACACCTCGTAGGTGAAGTCCACGTGGCCCGGCGTGTCGATGAGATTGAGCTCGTAGTCGGTGCCGTCGCGCGCGGTGTAGTTCATCCGGACGGCGTTCAGCTTGATCGTGATCCCGCGCTCGCGCTCGAGGTCCATCGTATCGAGCAGCTGCTCCCGCATGAGGCGCTTCTCGACCGTGTTGGTCGCCTCGATCAGGCGATCCGCCAGGGTCGATTTGCCGTGGTCAATGTGGGCGACGATGCAGAAATTGCGGATGCGGGACTGGGACATGGCCGGGAATATAGAGGTTACTCTTCACCCGTGCCGACGACCGCGTCTCCACCCCCGCCCGAGGCCCCCGCCCGTCCGGTTGCAGTCGCCTCGGCCGGGCCGTCGTCCGCCGATCTCGGCATGCTGCTGGTCTGCCTCATCTGGGGCACGAACTTCAGCGTCGTCAAGAATGCCTTCCACTATCTGCCGCCGCTGGCCTTCACCGGCGTCCGGTTCGCGATCGCGAGCCTGCTGCTCTACGGGTTGGTTCGGTGGCGCTACGGCTCGGTCTCCTTTCCGCCCGGCCACCGCTGGCGCATGATCTGGCTCGGCGTGCTGGGCAACACGCTCTACCAGCTGGCCTTCACCCTGGCCCTGCTCTGGAGCACCGCGACCAACACCGCCCTGCTGCTGGCGACCATGCCGGCGTGCGTCACGCTCCTGGCCGGACTGCGGCGGATCGAACGGGTGACGCCGCGCATGTGGCTGGGCACCGCCATCGCGACGCTGGGCGTGATGCTGGTCATTTCCGCGGGGGAGGTCGAGCTCAGCGCCGGCACGCTCAAGGGCGATGCCTGCGCGCTCGCCGCGACGATCTGCTGGTCCATCTACACCCTTGGACTCCGGCGGATTCCCGCCACCGTGCCGCCGCTCCAGACGACGGCGCTCACGACGCTGACCGGCATGCCGGGCCTCGTGCTCGTGGGCCTGGCGCAGATCGTGAGCGTGAAGTGGACCCAGGTCCCGGCACCGGCGTGGGAGGCGCTCGCCTACTCGTCGGTGTTTTCGCTGGTGCTGGCGTACTTCATCTGGAATGCGAGCGTGCAGCGGGTGGGCGGGACGCGGACCGCGATCTACATGTGTCTCACGCCGCTGGTGGCGGCGCTGGTGGCGTGGGCGACGCTGGGAGAGCGTCTGGTGCCGATGCAGGGTGCGGGAGCCGTGCTGATCTTGACGGGTGTGGTGCTGACACGAAGGCAGGAACCAAGCGGGAGGTGAGAGATCACTTCTTGCCGCGGACCTCTTGCAGTCTCGCGGCGGCACGGCGCAGATGGGGGATGACGATGCTGCCTCCCACCACGAGTCCCACCGCGAACACCTCGTGGAACTCCTCGTCGGTGACGCCTTCCTCGGCGCAGCGGACGACGTGATAGGTGATGCAGTCGTCGCAGCGCAGCACCAGCGAGGACACGAGGCCGAGCATCTCCTTCGTCTTGGTGCCGAGGACACCGGGCTCGTAGGCCCGGTGATCGAGCGCGAAGAAGCGGTTGATCGTAAGATTCCCGGCGCCGAGGATGGCGTCGTTCATGCGCGTGCGAAACGCGTCGAAGTCGGACAGCGAATCAGGCATGGGTGAACGGTAACCCGCGCCCTTACTGCTCCACAATCTCCTTGTAACTCGCCGGGTTCCACTTCGGCCGCTCCGCCGCGCTCGCGATCTCCTCGCCCAGGTAGAACACCAGCCGGACGATTCTCGCTTCTTTCTCGCCGTTGATCTTGTCCGGCGAGTCCGATGGCTGGTGATAGTCCGGATGGACCCCGTTGAAGAAGAAGAGAATGGGCACGCCCTTGCGCGCGAAGTTGTAGTGGTCCGAGCGGAAGTAAAACCGCTCCGCCGGC
>DATHMJ010000008.1:0-3014 GCA_035487215.1 Gemmatimonadales bacterium | reverse complement strand
TCCGGACTTGGGCCGGAAAGCAGATGAGCCGCCATGGGGCCGAGAACCTCATCCTCAACTTCGGCTTCACGAAGATCCTCCTCGTGGGCGGGCACGAGTTGTCGCGCCACATTCTCGCGCCGCCGCCGCGGAGCGACGGGTTTGCGGTTGGAAAGCTCAAACGCAACTCCATGGCCGCGCTCGCCCCACACGCGCTCACCATCAGCGACGACGAGCAGTGGACGCGGCTGCGACCGTTCAACGAGGGGGTCTTGTGCTCGGGCCGGCCGCACGCGTTCGGGCAAGGGTTCGTGGAACAGGTTCACCGCGCATTCTCCGTCGCGCCGGCGACGATCGACGACATCCGCCGGTCGATGGGGCGTGTGATGTCGGGCGTCGTCTTCGGGGACGGGGTGGCACCGGATCGGCTGACCGACGAGGTGCAATGGTTGTTCGATCTGGTCCAGCATCCGGTGAAGCGCATCCTGCTCGGTCCCTGGGCACGCCGGCGCCGTGCCCGCTTCTACCATACGCTGCGCGACGCGTGGCGCGCGACCGCCGGATCGCCGCCACCGAGCCTCTTGGGGCTCGCGCACGGCGCGGCGGGCAACCTGGCGGAAGAGCAGCTCCTCCAGCAGGTCCCCCACTGGATGTTCACCTTCACCGGATCCGGAACCGACCTGCTTGCGCGCACGCTGGCGCTCGTGACCTCGCACCCCGACACGCTGGCTCGAGCCCGGAGCGAGCTCGCTTCGGCAGGCCCGCTCGACCAGGCGGAGACCATCGGTCGGCTGACTTTCGCCGAGGCCTGTCTCATGGAAGCCGCCCGGATGTACCCACCGGTGACGCGGACCTTCCATCGAGCACCTGCGGGAGCGAACGCCGGAGCGGTTCGGGTTCCCGCGGGCATGGAGATCCTGCACTCGTTTCCGCTCCTCGGCCGGAGCCCGGTGGCTGTGGATGAGCCAAAGCGATTCCAGCCGGAGCGGTGGCTCTCGAGCGCGGCCCCTGCTTTGGCCGGTGACTTCGATCCCTTCTTGAGCGGCGCCAGGCATTGTCCCGGGCGAGAGCTGATCGTGCTCGTCTGCAAGACGGCGCTGGCGATCCTTCTCGGTCCCATGCGCGTCGTGGTGGAGACACCGCTGGCGCGCGATGCCCTACCAGAAGCGTTTCCGGCCGACGGCATTCGGTTTCGGCCGGAGCACGGCTAGCGAGGTGAGAGTATGACGACACCCACTGATGTGGCGGGATTGGAGCCGCAGGCCATCATGCAGATGTCCCGGGCGGGGCTGGACGAGCTGTTTCGCAAAAGTCCCTCCGGGCCCGTTCCGGTAGGCCGAGCCCGCGGCACGGCCATCGTGCTCCCGGGGTCGGCCCTGGACGGCGTGGTGGCGGGACTCATCCGCGCGCTGGTCTGGAAGGGGAAAGTCTTCAGCCCGGAGACCGGAGATCTTCGCAATCTGATCGGCCCGCTCGGCTGGCACCTGATCCGTGCCAGAGTGTACGAAGATCAAAGCTGGTTTGCGTCCGGGCGCGCGATCATCCTGGACTACTCGCGCACGTCGTTCGTGGCCCGCAAGATCCGCGATGAAATCCGTCTGGTTCGACCAGGCCTCTATCTGGGCCAGGTCTATTGGGGGAAGAGTCGAATCGCGCTCTTCATGCTGGAATTCCCCCAGTGAAGACCATCACCTGAGGCGCATGGTCGGGACCGACCTACTTCCCGTTCGCGAACGCCTGGTCGGCTTCCGCGCCCTTCCTCGGCTTCCACTCCAGCGAATAGTATGTCCCCCGATCTCTGGCCCAGGGATCGAAGGCGTCGACGATCTGATCGAGCTCCGGCTTGAGCTCGGGGATGGTGCGCAGCAGCACGCGCTTGAACGGCAACACCGGCTGGTGGTCGTGCCCGTTGACGGGGTTCGGCTCGTACATCCGGGCGGGGCCGTTGTCGGTCACCCATTGTACGCCGAGTGTGGTGTAGAACTCCGGCCGGAAGCTGGAGGTGAAGAACCGGTCGCTGTAGAGGCGGCGTGACGCGTTCAGGATGAAGACGACGAACTGAGTCTCGGAGATCGC
The DNA here is from genome assembly GCA_035487215.1 of Gemmatimonadales bacterium. Lineage (GTDB taxonomy): Bacteria > Gemmatimonadota > Gemmatimonadetes > Gemmatimonadales > GWC2-71-9 > DASQPE01. Next base: position 959 of record DATHMJ010000008.1, on the reverse strand, counting down.
GTAGCCATGCGGCCGCGTGGATTCGGCGAGCCAACCGACGACCGTGTCGAGGTCTTCGATGTTGTCGACCATCGCTCCGTTCGGATGGCCGAGGCAGTCGTTGATGGCCCGGCCGGCGGTATCCAGTTGGGCGGTCGTGATCGTCTTGGTGCTGTCGCACTGGTGCTGGCCGTACACCTCGCGCATCGTGGCGACCAGCTTTTCCTGCTCGGCCTGATCCGCGGCCGAGGCCCGGCGATTGATGAAATCGTCGAAGCTGGTGAGCTGAGCGAGACCGTACTGGCGGCGGAACTCATTGAAGCGGGGCACGCCGCGCTCACGGTCGCGGAGGATGTCGAGAGCCGCCACATCGATCCGCTGCGTGGGCGTCTTCAGACGATTCATCTGGAGATTCTGCAGGAACCGCGGGTGGTTCTGCAGCGCCAGGGCCCCCAGCCGCTGCCGCCCCATGCTGAGCGCCCAGTTGGCCAGTCCCCGCTCGTGCATGGCCGGCGTGGCCTTGCCGCGAAACGTCTCGACCACGGGGATCTTGTTCCGGATCGCGTTCGGGTCGTGGAAATCGCGGTACTCGATGAGATCCGGCACCAGCGGATGGAGGCGGTAGACGGTAACGAACTCCTCGGGGAAGTTGAACGGCGAGCCGAAGTGATTGACACCGCCGTTCACGTCGCCCGGGTTCGAGAGATCCCACCCCGGCTTGCGGCTGCCCAGACCGAAGATTCCCGGACCGGAGGCAAGCACCGAGTACCAAGTGTCGGCCAGGTCCGCCTTCCTCGATTTTCCGAGCTGCGTGACCACGGCCGCGAGGGCCCGGGAGACGCCGTTGGTATCGCCGATCAGCCCGTTCCAGTTGCTGTTCATGCCCCGGAAAAGGGGCTCGTCGTAGAGCAGCTGCGTGGTCCACTCGATCGTGTGGATCTTGGCAATCTCCGCGGCGACGACCAGGCGGGCCGCCTCGA
>DATHMJ010000007.1:0-6082 GCA_035487215.1 Gemmatimonadales bacterium | reverse complement strand
AGGGGCCGGGAAGCGTCGCCAGCTCCTCGGCGAATCCCTGAAAAGCGAGGTCGACCGCCAAGCCGTCCGCGTACTCCAAGAACAGCTGGCGCACGGTCGCGATGTCCTCGACTCCGGTGGCCGGACGCACCGACAGGATTGGGCTGCGACTCACGCAACTCCGCCGGTAAACTCCGGCCAGACGGGTCGCAGGGTCAGCGTGAGCGCCGAGAGGACGTCGGGCAGGGGAAGCGTGCGATCGCTCTGGAGACAGAACTCCGGCGTCGGGCCAAGCACCATTTGCCGACCCCATAGCGTCGCATTGCCGCTCCGGACCGCGGGATCGAGCGCGTCGTACAGCGCCGCGTAACTCATGCCCGGGGGCTTGCCAAACCAGGCGGCGGCGTAGGGGGCGCCGAGGGGTGCTCCGCGCCGGAGCCGGTACAATCCGGCCGTCCCGCCATCGGCGGCGGCCGCCGCCGCATCGTGCGCCGCGTGGCGCGAGGCGGTCACGGCGGCGTCATTCAACGGATCGAGGCCGGCGGACCCGGTCACCAGATACCAATCCTCGTAAAGCTGGCGACCCGGCGGGCCCCAAGGCACTGCCGGGATCGCGGCTGACCGCGACAGGACGAAACCGGGCGGCGGCGACTGGCTCAGCGCGGCGTGAAAGGAACGCTGCACGCGCTCGTAGTCGTCCGCTGCCACGTCGCGTCGCCGCCAGTGCCAGAACACGTAGGCGAGCATCGTCGGCCTGTCTGATCGGATGGCTGCTGTAATCTGCGCAGGGCGGGCGCGTCGCGTCAGGTGGGTGCCCCGGATCGCGGGGACGTCGACGATGCGAACGCGGTGCCAACGGCGCGGAACTCAGCCGCTTTGGCCGGGCTCGGGCGGGGCGTGCCAACGAGATGGACCAATGTGTCCGCGGGCGGGACGGCTGCCGCGAAGGTCGCGGCATCGAGGGCGTCGCCGATGACCGGCGTCGCCCCGGGCGGAAGGCGACCGAGGGACTCGGCCCGCACGAGCGCCCGCACCGTGTGGCCACGGGCGAGGAGCTGGGGCCATGTTCCCGCTACAAGAGGGCCAGACCGCCCGTCAGCCGGTCGATCGCGGACTCCTCCGCCGGGCCGAGTACCAGACAGGTCACCGTGCCGGCGGGAACGACCGTGCGACCGGCGTCGGCGATGATGTCCGTGGGAAGCCGGTCGGCTTCGGCGGCGTCCCGCAACCGCTCGAGCTGGGCGGCGTCTCCGCCCCGCAACACCACCTTCGGCATCCCCTCCTCGAGCCAGCGTCGCCGGGCGGAGTCCGTCGCCGCCAGGAATCCGGCCACCGCGGCATGGGCGACCTGCGCGGCGAGCTTGCCGGGGGGAAGGTCCAGCGCGGTGTTGACGACGATCACCTGTTTCATGTCCGCGGGCGCGAGGCTTCCCACGCCGACAGCGCAATCACGAGGGCGACGGACGCGATCGTGGTCAGGATCGCCTGGACCGGGCGAGCGCGTCCGCGCAATACGACGAGTAGCGTGGGGCCGGCCGCCAGGACCACGGAGCCGAGCAGGACCCACCAGGCGCTCGGGCGAGCGAAGTTGAGGGTCCAGCCGGCCCAACGCACACGCTTGGGCACGACGACCCGCGGGTCAGCGGGACAGCGGTAGATGCCGATCGGACTCCAGCAACGCGGATCGCGCCAGAGCCGATCCAGCTCCTCTGGGGTCATGGCACGTCGGTGACGCCGGCCTTCCAGGGACGCCAGTGGTTCTTCGCATCGGCGGTGTACACCACCACTTGATACTGCTTCTTCTTGAGTCCCGTCACGCTGGCCTTGTACATCTCGATCTTTTGCCCGGCACACTTGCGGTCGGTCGGCGGGCCCATGATGCGCACCTTCACGACGGCGCCGTGGGGCTGCTGACTGGCCGTGATCTTTGCCTGGCACGGGTTGTCGATGCCGATGAGAAGGTCGATCGTGCCGGGACCGGGTGTGAGGGTGAGACCGACGGCGGGCGCCGCCTCGGGCGCCACGGTGGTGTCGGCGGCGGGGATGGGGGCGGGGGCGGGGGCGACCGATGCCAGCGCCAGGGGCTTCCACTCGTCCTGCAGGGGGGCAAGGCTCAACCCGCCCACCAGCAGGGCTCCTGCGAGCTTCATATCGATTTCTCCCTCGGCGAGCGACGGCGCGTCGCCCCGTAGATGGCTAAACCTAGCAGATTCACACCGGCGAGCACGGCGACGACCTTGGCGGTAAATACGCGCCAACTCGCGACCTCGATGATCGGAAAGACGGAGAGCACCGAGTACAACACGGTCACGCCGAGCCCGGCCGCGGCGGCGACGCGAAGCCAGAGCGGTGGGCGCTCGGTCAGGCGCGCGGCAGCGAACAAGGGGATAGCGAACAGCGCGGCGTAGGTGAACGCATAGAAGATTCCGGCCGCGTTGTCGAGCAGCTGAAACGCCTCCTGCACACCAACGCCCAGCTGGCCGGCCAGCGTGAAGATGAGCGTGACGAGCGCCACGAAGAGAATCGAATTGGTGGGGGTGCGGAATCGCGGGTGGATGCGGGTGAACCACGCCGGCAGCAGACTGTCCCACCCGGCGACCAGCGGGAGCCTGGTACTGCCAGTGAAAATGAGCGTCATGTTCCCGAGCTGGCGCAGGACGATCAGCAAGATCAGGGCGGGTCCGACGACCTCCAGGGTCCCGAAGCCCGAGAGTCCCAGGGTGATCGCCTGCGGGATGGGACTCACCAGATCGATCCGCTCCGTGGGCACGAGCGCGAGAACGCTGCTCGTCCCCAGGATGAACATGGTCGCGATGATGGGAGCCGCGATCAACACGGACTGGCCGATCCCGCGGCGGGGGCTGCGGCACTCCCCCGCGAGCAGCGCAACGTACTCGAATCCGCTGAAGGCGCCGATCGCGAGCTTGCCGAAAATGTTGAGGTTATAGGCCGTGAACGTCGGCAGGGAGGTGGCGAGCGGGTGATACGCGGAGAGGGTGCCGCGCGCGACCGCGACGAACGGAATGGCGATCAGGGCCCCGAACGAGAGGAACTGCGCGGCGCCGCCGACATTCTGCACCCATTTGCCGATGCGAAGGCCGAGCAGGGCCACGAGAGCGGTCGCCACGATGGCGAGCACGCTCACCCCGGCCGTGTACCAGGACGTGCCGGTGAGCCACGCGCCCTGGGGTCCAACGAGATAGGCGACGTTGGTCGCGACGATGACGCCGAACGTCGCCAGAATGAGAATCGCGTAGGCCCAGAGATTCCACGCGACGAGGAATCCGCCGAACTTACCCAGCGCGACGTACGCCCATTGGTATACGCCGCCCTCGAGCGGCATGAGCCGGCTGAGGAAGATGACCACGGCCGCCTGCGGCAGATAAAAGAGCGCGGCGGCCAGCAGCCAGAACACGATGTGCACCGACCCGAGCTTGGCGGCGGTGCCCACCCAGGCCGAGCCGACGACGTACAGAACCTGAATCAGGACGAGGTCGAGCAGCCGAAGCTCGCGCCGGAACCCGGCGCTCTTGGTCTCGACCTCCCGGATTCGATCCGCTGCGACGGAGGCTATTTCTTGCCGCCTTCGTACTTGAAGGAGACCTTGACCTTGGCGCGGTAGCTCTGAACCTTCCCGTCCTTGAGCGCCAGGTCGAGTGCGGAAACCTCGGCCACCCGCAGGTCGCGGAGCGTTTGACCCGCCCGCCTGATCGCCGCCGTCGCAGCCTTCTCCCAGGATTCGGTGCTCGTCCCGATCAGCTCGATGACCTTGTACACGCTCTCCGGCATTGTCGTTTCTCCTCGCGTCAGGGATTGAGGCAGGTCAAGCGCCGGTCAGGCCGGCGCCTCGGACAAGATCGCAGTCAAAGCTCGTTCCACATGGATTCGGGTGGTATCGAGAAAGGGAATGCCGGTGTCGCCGGAATCCCGCAAGAGCAACGGCAGCTCGGTGCCGCCCAGGATCAGCGCCTCGATCCCGTTCGACTGCTTCAGCCGCCGGACAATGTCGAGGAACCGGTCGCGGGTGGCGGGAAGAAAGATCGCGGGCACCAACTCGCTCATGTATTTGTCGTGCATGTAGGTCTGATCATCAGGTCCAGGGGTGACCACGGCAATGCCCCGCCCAGCGAGAGTCTCCGGATAGAAGCTTCCCTGCATCGTGAATCGCGTCCCGAAGAGCCCGACCTTGGCGAGGCCGATCGCCTGGGCGGCGTCGGCGGTGGCGTCGACGATGCTGATGAGCGGGATCGGAGACCGGCGCTGGAGATCGTCGAAGACCAGATGGGGCGTGTTCGAGGCGAACAGAGCGACCGTCGCTCCGGCCCGCGCCAGGCGCTCCACTTCGGTCGAGAGGTAGTCGGTCACCTCCGCCAGCCGGCCAGCACCGATCAGGTCGAGCAGGCGCTTGAGATCGATGCTGTTGATGATGATCGGTGGGTAGCCGCCATCGCCGACGCGTTCGCGGTAGCCCGCGATCAGGAGCCGATAGTACTCGACGGTCGATTCCGGGGCGATACCGCCGATGATGCCGAGCACTCTCATCTCGGCGGCGGCTTGCGCGTGAGCGCCAGCAACATCCATCCGAGGTTCACGAGCGCGAGCATCGCGCCGGTCAGGATCAGCCAACGGGCGGTGACGCGCAGAATCGTGAGTCGCTCCACGCCGGCGATCACCAGCGCGACCTTGGTCGTGAGCAGCACCGCGGCCGCCGAGAACAAGACCAGCTGGACCAGCAACACCGCCTGATACCCGAGCCCGGCGTAGAGCCAGTAGAGCGCCAGCACGACCAGGAGCCACGCAAACAGGCCGATGCGGGACGTCGAGCCGAGTGGCAGCTCGCGCACCAGCGGCACGACCAACAGCGCGAGGACGATGCAGGTCACGAGCAGATGTAGAACGGCCCGCCGCAATTCGGCGCGCGTGGCGGCATCGGCGGGGTGTGGGGCAGGGGCGCGCATCGACTCCCTATCTCCTCGTCTAGTGGGCCGTTCGTGGCGACACCAATTGTACGGCCGGACCGCCGTTTAGCCGAGGCCGGCCGGCGGCAGGGCGTGAATCCTTTCCGCGGTGATCCTCGTCCCTGTAATAACCGTTGCGTCGATCCCCGACTCCAACCCACTCGACCTCATGCTGCACGGACTGCGGGCCGGCTTGCTGCTGCTGCTGGCGACGCCCCTCTTGGGCCAGGGGCCTTCCCGACCCAGGAAGATTCAAGCGGCGGACGGAATATTCCTCTTCGTCACGCCGCCGTACAGCGACGTCGGACTCGATGGCAATGCCGTCGTCATCGTGTCCACCGAGGGCGTGCTGGTGTTCGACGCGAACGGCACACCCGCAGCCGCGTCCGCGGTGCTGGCCGAGATCCGGAAGCTGACGCGGCAGCCGGTGCGGTATCTCGTGCTCTCCCACTGGCACTGGGACCACTGGTACGGAGCCGAAGTCTACCGGCAGGCGTTCCCCGGCATTCAGATCATCGCGCAGGAGACCACGCGCCGACTGATGATGGGGCCCGCGCTCGCGTTCAACCAGCCCGGCCTCGACGAGCAGCTGCCGCAGCACATCCGCGACGTCGAAGGGGCGCTTGCCGCCGCCAAGGCGAAGAAGGCGGACCCCGCGAAAGTGGCTCGGCTGGAGGCACATCTGCGGGAGGATCAGTTCTTCCTGGCGCAGAAGCGGGGCGTGCACCACACGTTCCCGAACCTCACCTACAGCGACTCCCTTACGCTGTATCTCGGCACGCGCCGGATCCAGGTGCTGCACTACGATCGCGCCATCACCCCGGGCGACACGTTCCTCTACCTGCCCGACGAGAGGGTGCTCATTACGGGCGACCTGCTCATCAATCCCATCACCTTTGCGCTCGACTGCTATCCGAGCGGCTGGATCAACACGCTCGAGCGGCTCGACCGGCTCGATGCCCGGGTGATCATTCCGGGCCATGGGGAACCGCTCCACGACAAGGCGCTGCTGGAGGCGCACCTCAACCTGCTACGCGAGCTCTCGCGGCTAGGTAAATCGGCAAAGGAACGGGGCATGACGGTGGCGCAGGCACGGGCATTCGTCAAGGACAGCGTACGAGACCTCCAACAGCAGATTACGCGCG
>DATHMJ010000006.1:0-2158 GCA_035487215.1 Gemmatimonadales bacterium | reverse complement strand
GGGACGTTCGCGCTCTACTACGACGACAAGGACGAGGTGCGACGTCCCGTCCCGGGTGCCACGTGGACGAGGACGGTGCCGCCGCTGGGAGTGGTCAGTGGTCTACGCGTGTCCACCCCGGCCGATCCGCTTCCCAAAGCCCCCGGGACGTACACGCTGGTCTTCCGCGGTGTGCTGGGGACGGAGCCGGACGCGGTAGTGGCCAAGCAGGTGTTCATCGAGCCGGTCATCGTCCCGCGCTTGGTGAACCGTAAGGACGGGACCGCGCTGCCCGGAGTCGCCGTCCAGGCGGTCGACGTCGAAACACAGCAGACGGTTTCCGCGAACGTCACGGATGCGGCTGGGAGGGCTAGGCTGGGCTGGCGGCCGGGCCGGACGATCCTTCTGATCCAGAACGTCAACCGGTTCCCGATGTACTGGTCGGGCGGAAGCGGATTCTCGAGCGGTGTCGAGGGAGCGCGGCGCGTCCAGGCGATCGATCTCGACACGCAGCACGAGGTGACGATCGCGATCCCGATCATCTCCGCGGAGTGGCCGGAGAGCATCGAGGCCTGCACGGGGCAGCCCCTGTTTGCTCACAGCCCCAGAGGGCTCTTCCAGGAGAGTGTCCGCGTGGCAGACGATCGCAACGAGAGGGTGACGGTCACCTACCGGGTCAACTTGATCACGTTCATCCGGGGCGACACCGGGCAGGAGACGGCCCTGTGTGGCAGCGACTCCTTCCAGTGCGTGGATCCGATCGCGGGATTTGTCGCCGACGACACCAATCGGGTCGGGCAGGTAGTCGGCCGGCTCGTCCGGAGTCTCGGCTCCAATCACGTTCGCCAGATCGAGGATCTGGACGGTAACCCGATCGGACCGCCGACCTGCTCCAACGAGTACGATGAGGTCAACGTGGTTCCGGTCACGGTGGCCGAGCGGTAGAGCACGTTCGTTCCTGCCTTTTATAGTAGAATCGCGCATCAGTCGCGTAACTGCGCGTCACGATGGCGATCCAGCCTTCCCGCTGCCATTGCCTGCGCGGGTGTTGCGCGAGTTCTCGAACGCCGTCTCCCGGTCGAAGGCCGCCGCCTGCCGCAGCGCCGCCTTCACGTAGTAGTGCTTGGACGCCACCTGCACGCTCTCGTGGCCGATGATCCCCCGGGCGTCCTCGTCGTCTACACCGGCCGCCGCGAACCGGTCGTACCGCGCTCGGCGGTAGTCGCGCAGCTTCTTGTCCGGCAGCCCGGCCGCGGTGGCGGCCTCCAGCCAGTGCTCCCGGAACGTCTCGTACGTGAGCGGGCGGCCGTTGCGGTGGAAGACGAAGTCGCAGCCCAGCCGCCGGGCGGCCCGCCGCCGGGCGGCCCGCCGCCGGGCAATCAGCGCGACCATCAGGGATTGCCGGATGGCGATCACCCTGCCTCTGGTCTTCGTCAGGGGCAGCCAGAAGTGGGGAACCGGCTCCGACCGGAACATCGGCCAGGTGAGCAGCAACGGCTCGCTCGGCCGCCACCCCGAGAGCCACAAGAACTCCGCGGCATCGCGCTCCGCGGCGTCAGGAAGCCTCGGCTGGATCAGCTCGTACTCCCCGGCCACCATCGTCATCTGCCGAGGCTCGCCCGGCGGGATCGAGGGGAACCTCGGGACTCCGGGGATCAGGGCCACGTCAGCGGTGTGCTCGAGGGCGGCGTGGAGCAGAGCGAACCAAGCGCGGACCGAGCCGGTCCCATAGGACCCCAGCCACTTGGTCGCCACCCCTTGGAGCCGGGCGTAGGTGAGCGCCGAGATCGGCTCGTCTCCGAACCGTCGTTCCAGGGCGTCCACCGCCCGCTGTGTCTTTCGGAACGATTGCCGCTTGCGCTTGAGGAGGTGCGGCGGCAGGTGGGCGATCTGGTTCAGCTTCGCCTGCGCCTTGAACGCCAGGTGCGCTCGGTACGTCGCGAACACCGCCCGCATCGTCACCTGCTTCGAGCGCGGCGGCGCGGCCGTCCCTGCCCACTTCTCCCGGATCTTCTTCCTGAAGAGCCTCCGCTGGCCAGTGCCCCGGCGGTGAGCAAGTTTGGCGGTATAGTTCTGTCACAGTGTGGCGCGGCGTGTGTCTAACTCATCAGAGGAGACACAAACATGAGCGTGAATGAACTCCAAGCCTTAGCAAAGCAGTTCGCCGACGCTTTCGATC
>DATHMJ010000005.1:0-3572 GCA_035487215.1 Gemmatimonadales bacterium | reverse complement strand
GGCGCTGGCCGTTCCCTCCGTGGGAGCAGCCGCATTTCACGCCCGCCCGCGGAGCTTCAAGTGCCTCCTCCGCGGGCAGAAGCCGGCGGGCAAGAATTTCTTCCTGTTTCACCGGAGCCGGAAGCGGCTGGCCCAGGCCGTCGCGATCGCGGAGAGCGGAACCGCCGGGCAGGAGTATCCGGTCGGCACGATCATCCAGCTGTTCCCCTTCGAGGCCATGGCGAAGCGCGGGGCGCGATTCAATCCTGACGGGCACGGCTGGGAGTTCTTCCGCCTGGGCGTGACGCCGAGGAACCGGACCGAGATTCTGGCGCGCGGAGGCGCCGAGGTGGCCAACGCCTTCGGGTCCTGCCAGGGTTGTCACTCGACCGGCGAAGCGCCGGCGTTCGATCTGCTCTGCGAGGGCCACGGGGCGGTCAGCCTCCTGCTGACTCCGGAACAGATCCAGGCGCTCCAGATGCAGGACCCGCGCTGCATGTCCGCGCACTAGGGCGACTCCACGGTTCCCAGACGCGGCGAGTTGCGCTACGGGAACCCCGGAAGGAGCCCGAATGATCCTGCTCAATCCCCGCAAGCTGACCAAGCCCTACCCGGACACCCGCTCCGCCGACGTGATGCAGAAGACGGTCGAGTTCTTCGAGACCAAGGGCAAGATCCGTCTCAAGGAAGACTACCACGCCCGCGTCTGGTACGCGGACTTTCTCGACTTCGTCCGGCGCGAGCGCATCTTCGCGACCATCTCCACGCCCGCCGGCTACGGTGCGCCCGATGCCCGCTGGGACACCTGGCGCATCTGCGAGTTCGCCGAGATACTCGGGTTTTACGGGCTCCAGTACTGGTACACCTGGCAGGTGAGCGTGCTCGGCCTCGGGCCGATCTGGATGAGCCGCAACGAAGAGGTGAAGCGGCGCACCGCGCGTCTGCTCGAGGAGGGAGGCATCTTCGCGTTCGGCCTCTCGGAGCAGCAGCACGGCGCCGACATCTACTCGACCGACATGACACTCACGCCCGTCGGCGAGGGCCGCTACGTGGCGAACGGTCGGAAGTACTACATCGGCAACGGCAATCAGGCCGCGATCGTGTCGACGTTCGGCAAGCTCGGTGGCCGCGGCACCGGCTCGGGCGACTACGTCTTCTTCGCGGTCGACCCGCGTCACGAGAAGTACGAGCTCGTGAAGAACGTCGTCGCCAGCCAGAATTTCGTGTCCGCCTACGCGCTGCACGACTACCCGATCTCGGAGGGCGACATCCTGGCGAAGGGACAGGAGGCCTGGGACAACGCCCTCAACACGGTGAACGTTGGCAAGTTCAACCTGGGGTGGGCGACGATCGGGATCTGCACCCACGCGTTCTACGAGGCGATCCGCCACGCCGCGAACCGCCGCCTCTACAACATGACGGTCACGGACTTCACCCACGTTCGCCGCATGTTCGTCGATGCCTACGCGCGGCTCGTGGCGATGAAGCTCTTCGCCCTGCGCGCGGCCGACTACATGCGCTCGGCGTCCGCCCAGGACCGGCGCTACCTCCTCTACAACCCGATGGTCAAGATGAAGGTGACCACCCAGGGCGAGGACGTGATCAATCTGCTCTGGGACGCCATCGCGGCCAAGGGCTTCGAGAAGGACATGTACTTCGAGCAGGCAGCGGTGGACATCCGCGCGCTCCCGAAGCTCGAGGGCACGGTGCACGTGAACATCGCGCTCATCGTGAAGTTCATGCCTGGCTTCTTCTTCGCGCCGGACGAGCTGCCCGAGATCCCGCGGCGCGACGATGCGGCCAACGACGACTTCCTCTTCGCCCAGGGCCCGACGCGGGGGCTCGGCGCCGTCCGCTTCCACGACTACCGGAAGAGCCTCGCGAGCTGGGACCTGCCCAACGTCGCCCTGCTCGCCGAGCAGATCGAGATCTTCCGGGAGATGCTGGCGACCTCGCCCCCCGACGAGGCGCAGCGCAAGGACGTCGACTTCCTGCTCGCGGGGGGCGAGCTCTTCGCGCTGGTGGTCTACGCGCAGCTCATCCTGGAGAACGCCCGCATCTACGGCGTCGACCCGGCGCTGATCGACCAGATCTTCGATGTCCTGGTGCGCGATTTCTCGCGCCACGCGGTAGAGCTCCACGGGCGCCGCGCCAGCAACCCGCGACAGATGGCGCTCGCGCTCGGCATGATCCGGAAGCCCGTCGAGGACGCCGCGCGCTACGACCGGGTGTGGAACGAGCTGGTGCTGCCGCTCAAGGACGCCTACGAGATGAGCCCGTGAGTCCGCGCCTCAGAAGCCGAACTTCAGCCGGCCGAGGATGCCGTCGTCGTGATCGTTCCGCATCGTGGGCCCGAGGGCGCTACGCTCGTAGTTGAGCTCGAGCGTCAGCCTGGGCCGGACGGCCCACGCGATGCCGGCTTCGGAGCGCTGGAGATGCGGGCCGGACCACTTCTGACCACTCAGGCGGACGGACGAAGAAGACGTCGGGGCGGCCGGGGGTGGGATGGCCGTGGCGGCTCGCGCGCTCGCGACGAGGGGCAAGCTGGCGGCGGTCACGGCCGTCGTACTGGCCGCGAGGGCGACCCCTACGACCGCGAGAATCGTCCGCCCGCCGCCCACGCGACGAGGACGGCGCGCGTTCGCCAAGGGGTTGCCGGACCGTGTCAGCATTGGCACCTGGGGAAGGCCGGGACTTGTGGCCTGCTCCGGGCCTGGTGTCAACCGGAGCCGCAAACGCAACCGGAGGGCGCCCCATGGACCTCGACCGCCTGATGACCCGTCTCAACCCCGTCGTCGCGTGGCTGCTCCGGTCGCCGCTCCATCCCCTGCTGAGCCGCGGGCTCTTGCTGCTCCGAGTCAACGGGCGCCGGACGGGACGGCGTTACTGGATCCCGGTCGGCTACCAGCGCGACGGCGATGCCATCACGGTCCTCGTGTCGCGGGCCCGCCGCAAGCAGTGGTGGCGGAACTACCGCGAGCCCGGTCCCGTGGAGGTACTGCTGCGGGGACGCACGCTGCACGGATGGGCACGGGTCGTTCCGCCGGAATCGGCCATGTTCCGGGCAGCGGTCGATACCACGTTCCGCCGCCTGCCCGGGCTCGGCGCACAGTTCGGGATCCGCTACCAACGGCGGACGGGCCTCACCGGGGCGCAATGCCGGGTGGTCGCGATGGAGGGCGCGGTGGTGTCAATTGACATCGGCAGGGCGCCGGCAGGCTGAGTCCTTTTCCAGGGGCCGGCTCGGGTCCGCGCGTCTGTTTGATGGCGGCTGCCGGGCGGGGTAGGCTTTTGTGGAGTGGAAGCGGCGCCGGTGCGTGCGGGTTGAGGCGCGTGCGGCCCGTGAGACGTGAGGGCGACAGGTCATGAACCTTCCGCCGGCTATGGGGGACGGATCGTCGACGGCACCCACTCACCGCGTGGTGAGCACCCTCGCGCTTGCCGCCCTTTACTTCGCCGTCGCCTTGCTCGGCCTCAGCTTGGACGCCGTGGGCGGCTTCGCGACCCTCGTGTGGCCGCCGACGGGCATTGCCCTCGCGGCGCTCCTCGTGGGCGGCCGCAGGCTCTGGCCCGGTCTCGCGCTGGGCGCCTTC
>DATHMJ010000004.1:0-2811 GCA_035487215.1 Gemmatimonadales bacterium | reverse complement strand
AGCTGGATCCAGTACTTGCCGAGCGGGTTGTCGGGTCCGGGCGGGACTTCGCGCACCACCTCGTCGCCGCGCGCGCGCATCTCGGCCTGGATCGACGGCGGCACGTGCCAGACCGGATCCTCCCGGCGGCCCACGATGCGGTAGTGACCGGGTGGCGTGACCCAATCGGTACGACCCACCCCGATCGGGAAGCGAGCGCGCAGCGCGCCCTGGTGGAACCAGTAGAGCGTGCGCACCGCGATGTCGATCACGATCCCGTCGGACCCGCGACGGGGGACGATGTGGCGGTCGGAGACCCGGAGATGCGTGCCTGGACGGAGCGCATCGGGGTTGGGCAGCTCGTTCCAGGACTGGAGGAGGGCCCGGTTCATCGTGAAGCGGCCCGTGATCGCCCACAGGCTGTCGCCCGGCGCCACGACGTAGTCCTGCTCGCTGCCGGCGATGAGGTCGTAGACGCGCGGCGCCGGCTTGCCCGCCGCCCAGACCGGCAGAGCGAGAACGAGGCAGCCCAGGGCCAGCAGGAACGGACGCCGCACGGCGGCGAATCATACCGCCGTGCGGCGCGCCATGGACAGCTCGAAGCCACCCGGCGCGCCCGGGAGATCGGGGCACCCGATCCCCCGGACGCGCCCTCGGTTCACGTGCCCTCGCCGCCTCGCCCGCTCGCTGCGTAGCTCGTCGGCACGGCGATCTCACCCGCGCTCGCCGTCACCGCGAGCCCGGCCGACTCGTCGACCAGGAACCACTCCATCGGGCGCCCGGTGTAGCGCGCGATGCGGAACAGCACCTCGGTCGCGGGCACCCGACCGTTCAGGTAGTTGTAGACGGCCGAGAGGCTGAGGCCGAGATCGTAGGCAAAGGCCTTCGGCTCGTCGGCCACGACTTCTCGGAGCTTCCTCGTGAACGCCGGGACGCTGATCGTGCTCATGTTCGGTCTCCTCTCGGTTCGCTCCGGACCAAAAAAAAGGCCACCGGACCTCTCGGGGCCGGTGGCCTTTCTTTCGGTAGGAGGGGTTTAGGGTCTACTCGGGGAGTTCGCCTCCAGCCGTCGAAAGGCCACCGGCCCAAATCGGGGTGCGCTTCGTAGCCTGCGCGCCCCGGGCGGTACCGTGCACGGCGTCGTTGGCCACCACGCGGTGGCTCATCGGAAACATGCAGCTATACGACGTGTGCAGCATCTCAGCCTTCCTTCGGCTGCCCTCTATCTACACAGGTGCCACTCGCCGTTGCAAGGGATCCTTTTCCACGCTCGTCCGGGCCTGGCGCCCCCCCGCAACTCCCCGAGATGGCGGGGCGATGGCCGGGCTAGACCGCCTCGACCTCGCGCCGGACGCGCTCCAGATCCTCACGGGTGATCGCCCGCAGGGAGGGGTCGCGGCGGAGCAGGAGCAGCAGCCCGCCCGGGACCGAGAGCGGGACCTTCTCGATCCAGAAGCCCAGATTGCCGATCAGGAATGCCTTTGCCGCACCGGCCTTCGAGCCGAGGAGCCACACGAAGACCAGCTCGCGCACGCCCTCGCCCGAGGCAGAGGGGGCGACGAAGGTGCCGAAGGTCATCACCGCTGACGCGAAGAGCACCTCGCTCGCCCGCACGTTCTGCGTCCCGAGCGACATGGCGTTGGCGAAGTACATGAGCGTGGTGGTGATCTGTCCCACCACCGCGAGGACGAGCGCGAGCAGCAGGTGGCCTCGACGGTTGGAATACGCAGTGGCCGAATCGATCACGCTCGCCGCGAAGCGACGGACGCGGCCACCGGGGACGAGGCGGAGGAGGCCACGGAACCGGGCGGGCTGGAGGAGGATGAGCACGCCGAAGAGCGTCGTCGCCGCCAGGGGCACCTTCATCGCCGCCACCAGCTCGCCGAACGACTGCCCCTGCGTGATGCGTCCCGCGAACGGCATGAAGAGCAGGATCACGGTGAAGAGTCCGACCAGACCCAGCACCCGCTCGACGGCGAGCACGGTCGTGCACTCGACCGGGCGGCGCGTGAGCCGGATGGTGTCGTAGAGGCGCCAGGCGTCGAGGCCCATGGTGCTCGGCGTGACGATGCCGAAGTAGCGGCCGATGAAGTACGTGTTCGCGAGATACCCGAAGCCGAGCTCGAGCCCCTGCCCGCGGAGGAGGATCTTCCAGCGCCATACGTTGGCGAAGATGCCGAGCAGCTTGATCGCCATCGCGGCCACGAACCAGGGCAGGAACACGCGCCAGGTGAGGCTGCGGATCTCCGTCCACAGCTCGGACATCTCCGCCGGGACCAGCTGGAAGCCCTGGATGCGGAAGTAGACCTCGGGCGGCGCCTCGGGGAGCGGCACGGGGGCGAAGGCGCCCTCGGGTGTGCGGGCGTACACGATGACGAGGCCGCCTTCGCCGCAGTGCCGGAGCGGCTTGAAACGACGGAACGTGCCATCGTCGAGGTGGACGAACACCGGGCGGTCCACGGCCGCCACGCACACCTGATCGATCGCGACCGGTAGCCGAGGCGGCGGGAGCGAGGTTCGGCCGAGCCGCGCGCGCAGCTGGCCGAGCAGGCCGGGGAAGGCCGGGTTGGCGGTCTCGAACGCCCCCGGCTCGCGCAGCCGCGCGGTCGCGACCGCGCGGTACCCGCCGCCGAACTCGAGGAAGATGCCGACGAAGATCGCGAGCGTGACGCCGAACTTGGCGAGGAGCGTGAGGGTTCCCTTCATGTTGCAGGCCGATCGGGTCGCGCGCCCGTATATCGTACCGCTTCACCGTCGGCCAATCCGGCACTCTGGAAGCGGCGCATGACCCGTGATAGACGCCCGGCCAGAAGGGGGGTGAACTTCAGTGAA
>DATHMJ010000003.1:0-11431 GCA_035487215.1 Gemmatimonadales bacterium | reverse complement strand
TCGACGCGTACATCGTCTCGGGTCAGTCCACCGCCGCGCTGGCCGAGGTGGACCGGTACGCCGGGACCATCGGTCGCTACCCGGAACGACCCTTCCTCGAAGCAACGATTCGGTTTGCGGCAGGCGAAGATGACCGCGCCGACGCGGACCTGCGCCGAGCGCTCGACACGCTGTCGGTCCATGATCTCGTTTCGGAGAACACCGACCCGATGGTCGCGGGGACGATAGCGGCCGCCGCGAACATCTTCGTGTATCGTGGAGAGCTCGAGCCGGCGGGTCGCGTGCTCGAGCTCGCACGCGGAGTCTCACGGCGCGCCGCGGAGCTCGCCGGCGCGCCCGACGCCGAGCTGGCAAGCGAGATGAGCGACTGGCGTCTGCGCGGGCAGTTGTACGCCGCGGTAGGCGCGCCCATCGGGACAATGCGCGAGATCTGGCAGAGCGCGGCGGAAGCGGCGCGGCGGGCCGGGCCCGAGCGCCGGGCACCGATCGCCGCCAGCGGCGGTACCGCAGCCGTCGGCCTGTTGGCGAGCGGAGGCGACCCGAGCGCCTTGAACGAGCTCCAGGCTCTGTCCGGTCGCGAACCGGTGCAAGAGGTGCGCGCACTTCTGGCCCTCAGCCAGCACGACTCGGCCGGTGCCCGACGCGCGCTCACCACCGACCAGCAAGGCCGGCCGGCGCTGCGCTACGTGGTCTATGCTCGCCCCATTTCGGCCCAGGTCTACTACGGGCTCGGCGACTATGAAGCCGCCCTCCGCGCCCTCGGTGACTTCGGGCCGAAGGAGTTCGAGCGCGCGGAATTCGACATGCGCTGGGGCTTGCTCCCGCGGACCCGCCTGCTGCGCGGCGAGATTTACGAGCACATGGGGCGTACCGGCGAGGCCGAACGGGAGTATCGCTTGGCGGCCTCCCAATGGCGGACCGCCGAGCCGTCGCTTCGTCCGTTCGTGGACCAGGTCTCGCTCGCCCTGGTGCGGGTGCGCCGGGTGTTGGCCGCCCAGCCCGGGGGCCTTCGGGTCCTGTCAGCGGAACACGGCGACGGCGGCGTCTGCAACACCCCGCCCCCAGGAGGTCGTAAGCCCTAAACTGACCTCGTGGCCCCTAGCCCGACGAGGCTGTTATCCTTCCGGGGCGGGTCGAGCGCGGTGGTCGCGGGCACCTTCGGGTGACCCGAGGAAAGTCCGAGCTCCGTAGGGTAGACTGCCAGGTAACGCCTGGGCGCCGTAAGGCGACGGACAGGGCCACAGAAAACAGACCGCCCCGAGCGCAAGCGAGGGGTAAGGGTGAAACGGTGGGGTAAGAGCCCACCGCACCGCCGGCAACGGACGGTGGCACGGCAACCCCCAGTCGGAGCAAGGCCAAATAGGCGGCGAGGTGTGACCCACACCGAAAGGCCCCGAGCCACAAGCAAGGGGGAGCCGCGGGTAGGCCGCTCGAGACGGTCGGCGACGACCGTCCAAGACAGATGACCATCCCGCCGCGCGCGAGCGCGGGGGAACAGAACTCGGCTTACGGCTCGACCCGTTCTCTGCCCTCCGGGCGTGTCCCGGGGGGCAGTCCCTTGCGTTCCCACCCTGATCCGGGGCAGGCATGACAGTTCGGGTTCTTACAATCCTCGCGGTCGCGGGTGCCGTCGGCACTGCGCCAACCGTCAAGATGCGTTACCGCGTCGACCAGACCATCGAGCAAGCGGTGGATGCGTCCGCCATCGGTGGCGGCCAGCAGCAGCAACACTTTTCCGTTTCCACGTTCCTGTCGGTCACGTTGACCGATACGACAGGCGGAAAGGTGGTCAGCGCAGTCGTCGATTCCATGCGGGCCGATTCCGCCCCGGTTCCGAAGGCGGTCCTCGACAGCGCCCGAGGCACACCGTTCCATGGGTTGTTGGACGCCGCCGGGCGGGTGTCGGAGGTCAAGGCCCTTCGCGACACCCCGCTCGCGCCTCAGCTCACCGACGTCATCACGCGCCTCTATCCTGGGCTTCGCGCGGGTCTCAAGGTCGGTGATGGGTGGACGGATACGACGCAGAGCTCGAGTCCCGCCAGCGGCGGCAGCATGACCATCAGCCGGATCACGAGCTATAAGGCCACCGGCACGGAGGATCGGCGGGAGGGCAAGGCGCTCAAGGTGGAGACCGCCTTTACCTCGAACGTCAGTGGCACGCAACAGACACCGGGCGGCCCGGCGCAAATCGAGGGGTCCGGGTCCGGCACCGGCGCTCACTACGTTGGGTCCGACGGCCGCTATCTCGGCGGCGGGTATTCCGTCACGACCAAGCTCACGCTCGCGGGCGCATTCGCGCCCCAGCCGCTTCCCGTCACCGTCACCGAGACATTTGCCGTGAGCGCTTTGCAGTGACGGTTCGTCGGCGCCTCGTAGTCGTGGGCATGGTGTTGGTCGCCGGCTGCTCGCAGGTATCGACCCCGGTCGAGCAGCCAGCACCGCGGCCCGCGCCCAAGCCCAACGGCGGTCCGGCGAGTGCCCCGACGGCGGATCCAACCCGCTCGCTCATCCTTTACCGCCCATCGGCACCGACCCGCTACGTGCTCGAGCGGCGGGACAGCCTGACGCTCGACCTACCCGGTGGGGCGAGTCAGGTGCAGCAGTCCAACCGCACGGCGTTCCTGACCGTCGCCGTCGCGGATGCCCCGGGGAGCTACCATGCAACCATCCGGCTGGACTCGCTGCGACAGGATGCGGGCGGGCCTATCGCCGCGGATTCGGTCCTGCGAGC
Source organism: Gemmatimonadales bacterium (assembly GCA_035487215.1). Classification (GTDB taxonomy): domain Bacteria; phylum Gemmatimonadota; class Gemmatimonadetes; order Gemmatimonadales; family GWC2-71-9; genus DASQPE01. The sequence continues at coordinate 8,700 of DATHMJ010000003.1, read as the reverse complement.
GGCGGGCACCATGTGGACCGCCGCGCTCTCATCGCAGGGTCGGCTCAGCGGGCTCAAGGCGGATCGCGCGTCGGGAGTGGCCGATCAAGTGGAGGCGGGCTTGCCGGGGCTGTTCCCCGTGCTGCCGGGCACCGGGCTTGCCGACGCGGCCCAGTGGACGGACACGACGGAGCGCACGCTCAAAGCGGATGCGTTCGACGTGCGCGAGCGGGCCGTCACCAGCTACCAGGTCCAGAAGCGGGACGGCGCGGTCTACACCATTGGCGCGACGACGATTTTTCAGCGGACGGGAACCGGTGGGCAGGCCGCCCAGCCGATGGAGATGAGCTCCGCCGGCTCTCGACAGACCCTCTACCACTTCTCCCGCGATGGCGGCCTAGTCGAGGCCGAAGGGGCCGACTCGGCCGAGATGACCATCACGGTCCCAGCGGTAGGCCAAAGCGTGCCGGTGCACCAGCGGGCGAGCTGGAAGGCACAAAAGCGTTAAGCACGATCCTGCCGTCCTAATCCACTAGACGCAGCGGCATCACCAGGGTCAGGAAGCTGGCCGGGTCATCCCACCCGACCGGCTCGCACGTCGCCGCGCGCTCGGGAGCCTTGAAGGTCATCCGCACCTCATCGGTCGGGATGTACTTCAGGATCTCGAGCAGGTAGGCCGCGTTGAATCCGATCTCGAGCGGGTCGCCGTCGTAGGTGACAGTGACCTCCTCCTGGGCCTCCCCCAGATCGGGGGTCTGCACGGACAGCTTGCAGGACCCACTGGCAAAGGCCATGCGGATCCGGTGGGTTTGGTCGCTGGCGACGATACTCATGCGGCGGAGCGCGGACGTGATCGCCGACTTGTCCGCCGTTGCCGACTTGTCGTTCTCCCGCGGGATGACCTGCTCGTAGTTGGGATACGGGCCCTCGATCAGCCGGGTATACACTTGCGTCGTGGCCGACCGGAAGCCGAGATGGTTTTCACTCCGGGAGATCTCGATGTCGTCCTCGGGACGAAACAGGCGCCGGATCTGCTCCAGTGCTTTGGGGGGCACGATCAAATCGGCCTGCCCGGCACCGGCACCCACGGCCGTGGGAACGTCCATCCGCGCGAGCCTATGGCCGTTGGTCGCCACCATGCGCATGCGCTCGGGACGAAGCTCCCAGAGCACGCCATTCAGGATGGGCCGGCTCTCTTCGGTACTCGCGGCAAAGGCCACGTGTGCGATGAGTTTCTGCAGGTCCTTGGCAGGCGCGCGCCAGCCCCCCTCGAACTTGACCGCCGGGAAGGCCGGGAATTCTTCGCGGGGCAGACCGAGGAGTCGGAACTTGGAGCGGCCGCACTCGATCGTGACTCGCTGCTCACCGCTCGCGACAATCCTGATCGGAGCACTCGGGAGCTCTCGTGCGATCTCGACGAGCTTGCGCGCCGGGAGCGTGATGGCCCCTTCCTGGTCTACGGAGGCGGGGACGCCAGTGCTCACGGCGATGTCCAAGTCCGTGCCCGAGAGCCGAAGCCCGTCACGGGTGGCCTCGAGCAGGATGTTGGACAGAACAGGCAAGGTGGTCTTGGTCGGCACGCTGGCCGCGACCGCAACGAGGCCTTCCTGTAGTTGGTCCCGCGTGATCGTGAGCTTCATCGCTCCTCGGAAGCGCTAAGAATTACTACTTCTCTGACATTAGAAAGAACTAGCAGCAGTAGTAGAGGGTCTGGATATGTGGAACCCTCTGCGATTTTACGCTCCGCACTGCGTTTACACGATGTTGCGCCTGTCGATCAGCTGTGAACGATGCGGAGAGAACTACCCGCTTTCCCGCCTCCTCCAGACCGCCCACACTTTCCCCACGCACGCGGGGATTATTCTGCGCACAACTCCTGGCGTGCGTATTCAATCTTCTCGCGGAAGGACCGATCGCGCGACATCTGGCGTTGAACTTTGTCCACGCTGTGGATGACAGTGGAGTGATCACGGCCTCCGAAGGCTTGACCGATTTCGACCAGCTGCATCTGGAGCAGATCGCGCGCGAGGTACATCGCGATCTGGCGCGGGACGGTCAGCGTCTTGATCCGAGCCTTGGAGCGGAGCCCCTCCGGCGTTACCCCCCAGCGCCTCGCCACCACTTCCTGGACTCGATGAATCGTGGGCAGGGGCTTGGCCCGTGCTTCGGCACTGTCATCGCCCGGTTTGATCTTGTCCGAGAGCGCCTCGCGGGCGAGCTCGATCGAGATCTCCTTGTGCTTGAGCGACGCGAACAGCAACAACTTGATGATGCAGCCTTCCAGCTCCCGGACATTCGAGCGCACATGCTCGGCGATGAATCGCAGCACGTCGTCCGGAATCGTCATCTCCAGGTGATCCTGCTCTTGCTTCTTCCGCAGGATCGCGATTCGGTGCTCCAGATCCGGCTGGCCGATGTCGGCGACCATCCCGGACTCGAAGCGACTCACCAGTCGGGCCTCGAGACCGGGAATTTCTTTCGGCGCCCGGTCCGACGTGAGCACGATCTGTTTGTTGGCCTGGTGCAACGCGTTGAAGGTATGGAAGAACTCTTCCTGGGTCTGCTCCTTGCCTTCCAGGAAGTGCACGTCGTCGACCAGGAAGAGCTCCACCTCGCTCCGGTACCGCCGCCGGAAGTCCGGCATGGTCCGGCTGTGAATGCTCTCGATCACCTCGTTAAGGAACTGCTCCGCCCCCACATAGAGCACGCGCGTGTCGGGTGCGCGCTCGAGCCGGGCGTGCGCGATGGCCTGCATCAGGTGAGTTTTGCCGAGGCCGGTCGCTCCGTAAATGAAGAGCGGGTTGTAGGTCTTGCCGGGCGCTTCGGCGATCGCGTGCGCGGCGGCCGCGGCCAGCTCGTTGGACTTCCCGATCACGAAGGTCTCGAACGTGTACCGCTCGTTGAGCGGTTGCATGCCGTTCGGACCCGCGGCCGCGACGGCGGTGCCCGCGGCCGGAGTGACGAAGAAGTCCATTTGGGGCCGCCGCTGCCGCTCTTCCTGCACGCGGAAGACCACGGACGTCGGCCGCCCCACCACAGGCTCCGCGAGCCGGGTCAGCAGGGTCGCGTGCTTCGTCTCGTTCCACTCGGCCGCGAACTGGTCGGGTGCGCCGATGACCAATTGCCCCTCGTCGAGGGCGATCGCCTCGGTGGGCTCGAGCCAGTTCCGGATGATGTCGGCAGGAAGTTCGCGCTGCGCCTCATCGAGGATGCGCTTCCAAGCTTCCTTGGCGGAGAGCTGCATCGGTACTCGACAACGGGTGGGAGAGTTTGCAAGGGCAGCCGATTCTACGGGCCGCGTGTGGAAAAGTCAACCTTGACGCAGCGGCCCTTGCGTCACTAGCTTCACGGGCTCATTGGGAGGAGCTATCCGCGCATGAAGCCGTCGTATCGTCCGCGCAACAAGCGTCGCCTCAACAAGCACGGTTTCCGGGCTCGGATGGCAACGCGTTGGGGTCGGGCGGTGCTTTCGCGACGCCGGAAGAAGGGGCGGAAGAGCCTTACCGTGCGGCTCCCGTCGAAGCACGGGGGCCGCTGACGGCTGAGCGCCTGCGGCGGGCCGCGAGGCTCGCCCGCGCGGCGGATCTCCGTCGCTGCCTCACCCAGGGCCGTCGTCGCCGCACCGAGCATCTCGACATGATTTGGCTGGACAACTCGACGGGCCACTCGCGGATCGGACTGATCGTACCCAAGTTCCAGTCCACCGCAGTGGCCCGTAATCGTTTGCGCCGACGGCTCAAAGAAATCTGGCGCCGGGAACTAGAAGCCCATCTGCCGCCGTGCGACCTAGTGGTTCGGGCAAGGCGAGAGGCCTATGCCGCCCGGTTCGGTCAGCTCCGCGCGGAGATGCTGAAGTGGTTGGACAGCGTGGCCCGGACCTCATGACTAGCATCGCTGATCTTCCGCGCCGAGGATTGATCGCGCTTCTCCGAGTGTACAAGGCCGTCATCTCGCCGGCCCTGCCTGCCGCTTGCCGCTTTACGCCGACGTGCTCTGAGTACGCCCTGGAAGCCATCGAGCGCTACGGCGCCCTCCGCGGTTCGTGGCTCGCGCTGCGCCGGCTGGCCCGTTGCCACCCGTTCCATCCGGGCGGCCTCGATGTCGTGCCATAAACCAATGACCTGAGATCCATGGATCGTCGTGCCATCTGGGCCATCATGCTGATGATGGTCATCGCGATAGCGCCCGCGTTCTTCATGAAGCAGTCGGCCGGCCGGCGAACCGGTGGGGCGACGGCGACGCCGACGCCGACGGACACGGTCGCTGCCCCAGCGGGCACACCCGCGGAATCGGCGGCGACCCGGGCCGTCGCTCCCTCCGCCGACACCGTCAAGCCGGCGGCGGAAGACACCGTGCTGGTAGCGTCGCCCTGGTACACCTACGGAGTCAGCACCCGGGGCGCCCGCCTGGTGGTCATGGCGCTGCCCCGGTATCGGTCTATGGCGCCGGACAGCCGCGGACAACCGGTTCAGCTCGTGCGTGCGGGCGACGGACTGCTCGGGATGACGCTGGCTCGGGGTCAAGACACTGTTCGCATGGCAGATTGGACCTTTACGCCGAGCGCGAGCCGGCTCGACGTTGCCACCCCAACACCCTTGCGGCTGCACGCGGCGCGCGGCGACGTCGGCGTCGACCTGACCTACACCTTCGTCCCCGACGACTATCGAGTCGAGGTGCAAGGACAGGTGTCAGGGGTCGGCCCCAACGGCGGACTCCTGGTGCTGGACCTCGGCCATGGACTCCCCAATACCGAAGTCGACTCCAACGAGAACCACCGTGCGCTGGCGCTCGTCACCAAACAGGGCGAAGCGGAACGAACCGATTTTGCGAGCCTCAAGCCAGGTGAGCCCAAGACGTTGAGCGGCCCGTTCGAATGGGCGGCGGTCAAGTCCAAGTATTTCGTGACCGCCGTGCTGGCGTTCGACAGCACCAGCGGCGGCATCAGCGGCGCGACCGCAACGGCCCCGGCGTCGGCGGGGAAGCACCCGGCGACGGCCGAGATTCGGCTCAGCCTTCCGCTGAGCGCCGCGGGAACGTTCAAGTACACGCTCTACACCGGACCGATGGAGTACGACCGGCTCCGCCGCATCGGCCACGACTTCGACGACGTCAATCCCTATGGTTGGCCTGGGTTCCGCACCGTCATTCGCTTCTTCACGGTTCCGATCCGCTGGCTCCTCGTGTTCATGCATGAGCGGCTCGCGCTGGCCTATGGCTTCGGCCTCATCGTGTTCGGGGTGCTGGTTCGTCTCTTGTTGTGGCCCCTGAATCAGAAGGCCATGCGGTCGAGCATTCAGATGCAGGCGATCCAGCCGTACATGAAGGAACTGCAAGAGCGGCACAAGGATGACCCGCAGAAGCTCCAGACCGAGATGATGCGGCTGTACAAAGAGCACGGCGTGAATCCGTTCGGCGGCTGTTGGCCCATGTTGCTGCCGATGCCCGTCCTGCTGGCCCTGTTCTTCGTGTTCCAGAATACGATCGAGCTGCGCGGCACCGCCTTCCTGTGGCTCCCCGATCTGTCTCGGCCTGACCCGTTCTACATCATCCCCGTCCTCATGGGGCTCACGATGTTCGGCGTAAGCCGCGTGGGGCAGGTAGGCATGGAGCAGACACCGCAGATGCGGACGATGCTGTACGTCATGCCGCTGATGATGACGGTGTTGTTCCTGAACTTCGCGTCGGGGCTCAACTTGTACTACGCGGTGCAGAACATCACGAGTATTCCGCAGCAGTGGATGCTGGCGAAGGAGCGAATGAAGCGGCAACCGCCGCCCGCGCCGCCGCCTGCCCCAAAGGCCGGAAAAAAGGCCGCGAAAAGCGAAAAGTGAGAGGTGATCTCCGACCCCATCGCCGCCCTCGCAACTCCCCCCGGGCGATCGGCCCTCGCGGTCGTGCGGTTGAGCGGGCGCGGGGCGCTGGATGTGGCGGGGAAGGTGATCGCCGGCTTCCGCACGAGCCCCCCGCGACATGCCACCTTGGCGACGTTCCTCGCCGCTGACGGCTCCGCGATAGACCGAGGCCTCTACACCGTCTTCCCCGCTCCGGCGAGCTACACGGGCGAGGACATGGTCGAGTTGTCCTGCCATGGTGGCCTCGCCGTTCCAACCAAGCTTCTCGCCGCACTGACGGCCGCCGGTGCTCGTCCGGCTCATCCGGGGGAATTCACCCGCCGGGCCGTGATGAACGGCAAGCTCGACTTGATACAGGCCGAAGCCGTCGGGGACCTGATCGATGCGACGACTCCAGCGCAAGCGCGGGCGGCGCTGAGTCAGCTGGAAGGCGGGTTGTCGCGTCGCCTGCAGGAGCTACGCGATGAGCTGATCGGGCTGGAAGCTCTCCTGGGCTACGATATCGATTTCCCGGAGGAAGACGATGGACCCGTGCCCCGGCGCCGTATCGTCGAGACGCTAACCGACGTGAGCGAGCGGGTCGATCGTCTGTTGGCCACGGGACCGTGGGGCGAGCGACTGCGCGAAGGCGCCATGGTCGTGTTCGCAGGTCGGCCTAACGTGGGCAAGTCCTCACTCTTCAACGCGCTTCTCGGCAGCGACCGAGCCCTGGTCACCGAGATTCCCGGCACGACTCGCGATGCGATCGAGTCCGCTGCCGACTTTCTGGGTTGGCCGGTTCGCTTGATCGACACGGCAGGCCTGGAGGACGCGAGCGACCGCATCGAGCGGCTGGGCATCGCGGTGAGTCGGCGCTACCTCGCCGCTGCCGATCTCGTGCTCGTGTGCGCGGAAGCGGGGCGGCCTCTCGGGCCTGACGAAGCCGGACTCATCAACGGCCGGCCGGGACTCGTGGTCCGGACCAAGAGCGATCTGGCGGCAGGCGCGCCGGGCGAGCTGGCTGTGTCATGTGTGACCGGGGCCGGGCTCGATCTTTTGCGGAAAGCCGTGGCGGAGAAGCTTTTCGGCGAGCGCGTCGCCTTGGCGGATCTCGAGCCGGCCCTCACCAGGGAGCGTCATCGCGAGGCGCTCGGGCGGGCCCGCGAAGCGCTCGAGGACGCCCGGCCACATCTTGGGGTGGGCGGGGAGGCTGTCTTGTTGGCGCACCAAGTTCGGAGGGCTACGCGCGCGCTCGATGAGCTGATCGGGGTGGTAGACGTCGAGGAGGTGCTGGCCCGCGTGTTTTCGAGCTTCTGCGTGGGGAAGTGACCTACCGTTTGTGACTTCCGTCGCAAAAAGGCTTCGTTTTCGATAGGCCACAGCCGCACAACTTGATCTGGCCGGGCACTTTCGTGGGTGGAGCGACTAAGTGCGTGCCTTCGTTGTCAGTCACGACGACCCGTCCCTCGACGACATAGGGCCCTGTCGGTTTCCAGCGGATGATGGCCAGGGGCTCGTCGTCGGGCATGCACAACGGTACACCGTGAATGCGGAGTGGTAAACGGGCGGGTCGACGTGGCCGCGACTACGCCGTCTGCACGCCTCGCGCAATGTCCTCCGCCACCTGGAAGTCGGAAACCGGTGCCCGGAGCGCGTTGGCCAATCCTCGTTCGGCCACCAACGCTTCGGCCATTCGGAAGCCGAGGTAGTAGCCCGAGCGCTCGGGGATCACGCGACCGGACACGAGACGGGCCGCCGAGCTCATGCCCCCGGACAGGTACCGCAAGCGGAGGCCGAGTCCAGAGCGCTCCAAGTCGGGCTCGACGGCGCGGCGGAGGAAGGCTTCGAGCTCTCGGAGCCGGTGGTACTGACGGCGAGGATAGCCGAAGTAGTCGGCCGCATCGAACGCGGGTGCCACGACCCGGGATGCGTGAACTGCCAATCCTTCATTGATGAGCAGCTCCCGCAACGTGGCACGGCTGCCAGTTTGCCAGTAGTCGTAGTAGTTACCAAGATCGCTCACCAAGCGCCGGAGCTCGCTTTGGCTCGCCAATGAAGTGTAGCGCACGGTGTGAGCCAGCTCGTGTGCCAGCCACAACGGGATCAGGTCTGGCGGCAGACCCATCCCGTACGTCTCGGGGTTGGCCCGACCGGTGAAGTGCTCCAGGCAAATGAACGCGATCCCCCGCCCGGCGACTACCAACTCACCCGCGTTAGCTCCGCCGACGCCGACCATCAGGTAGCAATCAGTCGGACGGTCGACCTGGAGCAGCTCCTCGGCGCGCCCGATCGCTTCCTCCGCGAGCGCCACGAGGTCTACCGACGCTGCGATTGCCCGCAGATCGTCCCGATTGGCTCGAAGTGCATTGGCCACGATCGCCTGAGCGTGCGCGCTTCCAGGATCCAGCACGTAGTTGTGCCAGTAGGCATCGAGGATGGGCCGGTGAGCTTCGTGATACTGCTGGTAGGCTTCCTCACGGTCTTCCGCGTCGAGAACCGCGAGGAAGTCGGGGAGGAGGTTGATGAGCACGCGGCACTATACGAAGTCACGGGGGCGCGACGCAAGACTCTTGACGAAGTCGCGCGAGCGCTTCGTGGCGAGAAAGGGTGGTGCGGCGGCGACGGACTAGTGGTCTTGCTTTTTCTGTTTGGCTACTTCATCGAGGAAGCGCCGCTCTGCCGGCGTCAAGCTGCCGAGTCCTTGCGCGCTGATCTTGTCCAGCACGCGATCGACTTCGGCGGCAACCGGGTCGGCGTTGATTCTCCGGCGGGCCGCGGGCGCGGCCGGCATCGGTCGGCTCGCTTCTGGCACCCCGGATTGCACCATCACGACGCGCTCGACCGGTTGCGGCGGCGCCGCCGGCCCGCGACGCGAGAGGCCCTGGAGCCG
>DATHMJ010000002.1:0-3180 GCA_035487215.1 Gemmatimonadales bacterium | reverse complement strand
CCCTGCGCCGCGCCGCCGAGGGCAACGCAGAGGCGGCCGCCCGAGTGGTCGCACTGGGCGACCGAATCCGGGATCTGGCCGCCCATCACCAGACCGACGTCCATAACGCGGGCGAAACCCTGCTCGGCATCCGGGAAGTGGTTCAGACCTCGGCCACCCAAGTGCACGAGCTGGCTCGGCTCTCCGAGTCGATCACCGACTTCATCGACCTCATCAAGCAGATCTCGTCGCAAACCAACCTGCTGGCCCTGAACGCGGCGATCGAGGCCGCTCGAGCGGGCGAGCACGGCCGCGGCTTCGCGGTCGTCGCGGAGGAGGTTCGCCGCCTGGCGGATTCCAGCGCGGGGGCGGCGGAGGACGTCGCCAAAACGGTCGAATACATCCGGAACCAGATCCGGGAGGTGTCCGGAACGATGGAGCGGGGGTCGGCGACCGTGAGCGGCGTGGAAGGGGTCGCGGCCGCGGCCGCCGGCGGCCTTCGGCAAATCGCCGATGCCGTCGCCCTCGTCACCGCTGCCGCCGCGGACGTGGTCCGCGAAGCGGCCGAACATCGGCGGATGGTGGACGAGTTGGCGCGAAAGACGGCGGCCGCGGCTCAAACCGCGACGGAGCACGCGTCAATGAGTGAGGAGGTGACCGCGGCCGCGGAGGAACAGACCGCCTCAACTGAAGCGATGGCTTCGTCCGCTGGTGAGCTGCTTCAGGGAGCCCAGCGCCTGACCACCGTGATGGGCGACTTCAAGACCTGACCCGCAAGACCTGACCCGCAAGACCTGACCCGCGGGGATACTGCTAGCGGCGCTTCCCGCTCTTCGCTGCCTTCTTGACAGCCTTGACCGACTTGACCGCTTTGGCTTTCGCCTTGGCCTTGTGCGCGCGAGCCCTGTCGGCAGCCCGGTCCACCCGCTTGCGGTGCGCCTCGTGCACGTCGGCGAGCACGCGGTCCCCCTCCTCGCCACCCAGCAGACCCCGCCGGACCGCGTACTTCACCAGCTCCTCGGCGTCCACCAGCTGAAACTCGCCCAGCCGGGCCGCGGCCCGGATGGTGTTCACCAGAGCATCCGCCACCGGGCTTCGCAGCACGTTGGCGATGCCCGGGAGAGCCTCGAGCAAAGTGGAAATCTGTGAGCCGCCGAGTTCCGACACCGCGGACCTCCCGAAAACGGCGATTGGGCGGGCAAAGGAGGGACCACCCGTATCTCCGTGGCGGGCAACGTATCACGGGCCCCCGGGTACGTCAAGCGAGCGCCATTGCTAGCGTTGGCGGGCTTTGGGAAAACAGTAGTAGCAGCTACTACGGCTCAACCGTCGAATCCGCACTCACTTGGACACGATCAACTCGCCATGCATGTCGTAGACGCGGTGGGGGGTGCAGAAAAATGGATAGCGGCCCGGGGGAAGGGCAGGCACGACCATCCGGTACTCGGCGCCGGGTCGGTCGAGGACCGGACTGCTCAGCTCGCCGGTTCGGTTCGGCATGGCGGCGGCCAGCGTCTCGCGCACCTGAGGGGAGAGGCCGCCGCCGGCGAAGGTGATGTTGTGGGGCGATCCGTTGGAGACGCGGAACCGCAGCACGTCACCCGGTCGGACGGTCACACGTGCCGGGACGAAGCGATAGACCTCGCGCGCCGCGTCCACCTCCAGCCTGACGATATGGACTTCTTGGGCACCCGCCGGATGGACGCCGGCGAGAGCGGCGCACGCGACGAACAGCAACGATATCGATTGCTTTGCGCGCCTTTCCGGCCGACCGTAGATTGAATTGCGGGTGGGATCCGCGATGCATGCAACACCCCCGTTCCCACCGGAAGGACCGACCGTGGGTCGTCGGGGCATCAAGGAGTACCGGGCACCGGAAGCGTTGATCTTGATCGCAGCCGATCGGGACCACAGGCCATTGGTTTGTCCTTCCTGCGGCTCCGCCGCCGTCGAGCGCAATCCGCCACGTCCCGTCCGGGGAGACGACCAGCCTGCCGGACGCATCACCCTGCACTGTTCCGCTTGCAGTCGCAGCGCCGTCTACATCGATCGAGGTGCCGGCCAGGCTCCGGTACCCGAAGCACCCAGGGCGCGCTAGTCTACGTCGCCGCCACGGGCTCGCCGCCCACCCGCGCGCCATCGATCACCCGGCGCACGGCGCCCAGAAGCTCCGTCGCGCGGAAGGGCTTGTTGAGCAGCGTCGTGCCGGCGTGCCCCTCACCCAGACTTCCCTCGGCGTACCCCGACACGAACAGCATCGGCAACCCCTCGCGTATGGCGGCCACCCGGTCGGCCAACTCGAGCCCGTTCATCTCCGGCATCATGATGTCGGTCACGAGGATGTCGATTTCCCCTTCATGACGCTGGAGCAGGGCCAACGCGTTGGCGCCGTTGGCCGCCTCGAGCACCGTATACCCCCGCTGCCTCAGCAGCCGAGCGGCCATCGCGCGCACTGCATCCTCGTCCTCGACCAGGAGAACCGTCTCGCCTGCGCTCGCCTCCAACGAATCGGGCGCGGGAGCGACGCGGTCCCGAGGCTTGGCGCCGCGGGCGGTCGGGAGGTAGACGGTGACGGTCGTCCCCCGGCCCGGCTCGCTGTCGAGCCAGATGAACCCACCGCTCTGCTTGACGATGCCGTACGCAGTGGCGAGTCCGAGCCCGATCCCTTCGCCGGCCCGCTTGGTGGTGAAGAATGGCTCGAACGCGCGGGTTCTGGTGGCGGTGTCCATCCCCCGACCGGAGTCGCGGAGGCGCAGCACGATGTAGTCGCCCGCCGGCACCTCGCCCCCTGACGCCGTCCGGTCGGGCCAGGCCAGCGTGAGAGGCGTGGTCTCGATCTTGAGCTCGCCGCGCTCCTGACCGGCCATCGCGTCGCGCGCGTTGAGCACGAGATTGATCAGGACCTGCTCGAGCTGGCTTCGATCGGCGACGACGGGCCCAAGCTCGGGGTCGAGCACGAGCACGAGGTTGACTCGGTCCCCCAGAAGGCCGCGCAACGTCCGCTCCATGGCGGTGACCAAGTCATTCACGACCAGCTCGGTTGGCCTCAGCACTTGCTGCCGGCTGAACGCCAACAATTGCCGAGTCAGATCGGCGGAGCGGAGAGCCGCTTGGCGAATCTCCTCGATCTCCTGGCGGCGGGGGTCGCCGATCGGAAGGTCGGCGAGGAGGAGGTCGGAATATCCCAGGATCGTGCTGAGC
>DATHMJ010000001.1:0-14388 GCA_035487215.1 Gemmatimonadales bacterium | reverse complement strand
CTCTACATCCTGCTCTCCGCGCTCCAGATGCGGAATACCTACACCGGCCTGATCCTGGCCCACATGGCCATCAGCCTGCCGCTCAACATCTGGCTCATGTGGCAGTACTTCCAGATCGTGCCGCTCTCGCTGGAGGAGGCCGCCTGGACCTCGGGCGCGAGCCGCCTGGCCGCCCTGCGCCACGTGTGTCTACCATCGGCTCGGCCCGGCATCCTGTCGGTGGCCATCTTCTCCTTCGCGCTCTCCTGGAACGACTTCACCTTCGCTTTTATTCTACAAACCGACCGCAAGATGTTCACGCTGCCCGTCGGCCTAGCCAGCTTCGTCGAGCAGACCGGCGTGCACTGGGGCATGGTGATGGCCGCCGCGGTGCTGGTCTCGGTGCCCACGTTCCTGCTCGTGTTCTTCCTGCAGCGCTACCTGCTGAGCGGCCTGCGGACGGCGGGGTAGGGGAGTCGCATTGGCGTTCACGGTCCGGCTGGAAGGTCTCGACAAGCGGTTCGGCCGCGGCGCGCGCGAGGTGCACGCGGTGCGCGACCTCTCGCTCGAGATCGGCGAGCGCGAGTTCTTCACCTTCGTCGGCCCCTCCGGCTGCGGCAAGACGACCACCCTGAGGATGATCGCTGGCCTCGAGACCCCCACCGCCGGCCGCATCTGGTTCGGCGACACCGACGTCACTGCGCTGCCCCCGCAGCAGCGCGACATCGCCATGGTCTTCCAGGACGTCGCGCTGTTCCCCTACATGACGGTGCGCCAGAACATCGGCTACCCCCTGCGCATCGCCGGCCTCCCCCGCGCCCGCGTGGACGAGAAGGTGGAGAAGGTGGCGGCGACCCTGGGCCTCAGCGACAAGCTCGGTCAGAAGCCCGGCCAGCTCTCCGGCGGCCAGCAGCAGCGCGTGGCCATCGGCCGGGCGATCATTAAGGAGCCGAAGGTGCTGCTGATGGACGAGCCGCTGTCGGCCCTGGACGCGCGGCTGCGGGTGGAGATGCGCACTGAGATCCTCCGCCTGCACCGCGAGATCTCGTCGACCATCATCTATGTTACGCACGACCAGGTCGAGGCCATGACCATGTCGACGCGGGTAGCAGTCATGGATCAGGGCCGCGCGCTCCAGATCGACCCGCCGCGTACGATCTTCCGGCGACCGGCGGACGTGACCGTCGCCACCTTCATTGGCACGCCGGCGATGAACATCATCCCGGCGACGGTGGTGGCGACGGTGGAAGGCTTGGCCATCGAGATGCTGGGGCGGCAGATCCCGCTAGCGCGGCGGCATCACACGCCCTTGCAGGGGCTGAAGCAGGTGGAAGTAGGCATCCGCCCCCAGGCGTTGCGGCTGGTGCCGCCGCAGCCGGATTCCATCACGGGGCGGGTGTTCCTGCGGGAGCCCCTCGGGGTGGAGGACGAGGTGCTGGTGGAGACCGCTGATGGCACGCGGGTAAAGGTGGTGACAGCGGCGGGCGAGGAGTTTCCAGAGGGGGCGTTAGTGGGACTCGACTTCGGAGCACCGGATCTCTACCTGTTTCCCGTCGACTCGAAGAAGACAATCTGCTACGGGATCGACTGAGTCTAGACCGGTAGACCTGAAGAAGATCTTCCAAGGGCCAAAACACGGGTTCGAGCATCCTCGGGCATGCGGGCGCGTCGGTGGGCAGGAAGTACGGCTCGGGCATTCCACTTGCTGTATAGGGAAGTGGGTTGCGCGTGTTGCGTACTCGGGATTGGAGGTGGCCTAGCTTTGAGCAGCCCGGAAAGCGGCACTCACCACCGTGTTGGCCGCACCCGGTCTGCTACGGCCTGTAGACTCTTGTTCGGCCTGACCTCGGTCCAGCAGGTAGGTCTTGTTCAAGCACCCGGTCTTCTGTCGCGTGCTGCCCTGCAATGGCGAGGAGTTCGTAGGAATCCCCTTCTTACTCTTGGCATCCCCGAAGGTACAACCCGCGTTCCATGCCGGACCAACGGAGTTGACGACACGTTGTCTGTACCAGAAGCCATTGTTTGCGAGAACGAACACACTCAGGGGGCCGGGTGGGTTGATCGCTCCACGTGCCGTCTCATGCAAGCCAACCTCTTGGCCTTCTTCTGGGCTGTCGATGGTGACGACGGGCACCCTGACCACGATCCACCGACGCCGAACTGCCCGATAGCCGACGGCCAAGGTCCAGATTGCGAGCAAGCCGGTGATCAGGAAGAGAACATGGTGCGCCCGAGGAGACAGCCTGGACTCGGGGATGAGATAAGTGGCAAAGCCGACCACCAGTGTGATTAGCAAAGGGCCAAGCTCACGCCCGCGCATGTGGTCATACCATGAGAAGGCGCTAGCTCCCAAGGTTCGTAGCTAGAAGATCGCCTCGCCCTTACACGGTGTAAGGGCAGGTTGGGCGCGGCAACCTCGCTGTTCTGCCTGCGGGGTCATCTCGACGGTGCAACAAACAGAATACGCTTGACGCGAGCGCTACTCTGGCGACATGCCCCGGCTGAGGAACGAGCGACAAGCGCTTCAGCACGAACTGCGGGAGGAGCTACCGGCCCAGCTCACGGCGTATCAGCAGGAGCTTGCGGCGGGCCCAGAGGATGAGACGCGGCGCGAGTCGCTAGAGTCGCACATCCGGCGCATCGAGAAGCGTACAGCCGACCTCGAGGCGCGTCTTGCGGCATGGGCGGAGATATGACAGCCGACCCGGCGACCATCCGAGCCGCCTGCGAGCACGTCGTGTCACTCGCCGCCGGGTCCCAAGCCTATGGGCCAATCCTCCGCACGGCGATTGGCGTTGACGAGAATCTGTTTCATGCTGCGCTTGCTCCGTTTCTTCGTAGGTGTCTGCTAGACATTCCTGAAGTATTTGAAGTTGGCATGCTCTGGAATGAGCGGCGCGAGACCGCGACGGGCGAGAAGCTGCTCGTAGGAGGCGGCTCTCCGACCGGCCTAAGCGAAGGGCAAGACTGGGGAAGGCGGTCAGAGGGTGATAGCTGGCCGGATGCTGATGTTGTTCAGCACGTGCTGGGGTGGCTCATCTGGTACCGTCGTGTCATCGTCCTATCTGCTGATCGCCGCCTGAATCCAGACGGAGTTCGAGCGCTGCTCAACCGACAAGTCGGAAAGGTGTTGAACCGGGATACGTCGCACGGTCTATCGCTTACACTCCTGCTGAAGCAGCCGAATACAACAGTGGACGGTTTTGGGCGCGGCGTGGAGGACTACCTGCGTCGGGAACCGTTCACGGCGGGGTTCGGCGAGCGCCGTATCTAGTAGACCTGACGGGGCCGCCTCAAAAGGGCGTCGCCTCCCGATGGACGCGTTACGTTCGTGCCGATGGTGTGGGAGGGCGCGCGGGTTCGAAAACCATGTAGAACGGGGGAGGCCCTCATCAGGTCGGAGGTCACTCCGGAGCGGCCAAATCATGTACTCTCGACCGGTTCGTCGCGAAGCTTGAAACGGGCTTACGCCCAATTGCGGCGCGTGGAGGAGACGACATGAAGCGCATACTGGAGCACGTCATCCCGCCCAAGCTGGGCTACGGCCTCGTGGTCAAGCGAGGCCAGCATCTCCGCGTCATCGATCTCGAAGGCAAGCAGGTCGTCGACATGGCGCTCTTCAACGAGGGCAATCCCCGGGAGAAGCTGTCGACCTCCAACTCGCGCACCCGGTACATCCCGAAGCCGGGCGCCGAGTACGTGCCGCGGGACAAGCTGATGGAGGGCGACACCCTGATGTCCACCCTTTGCCGGCCGATGATGACCTTCGTGAAGGAGACACCGGAGCCCAAGGGCGTGCACGACACCCACAACCGCATGTGCAACCGCTATCTCTACGAGTCCTACGGCTTCGGGCCGCGGGACGGCTGTCACGAGAACATCAGCAAGGCTGTGGCCCCGTGGGAGCTGCTTCCGGAGGACATCCCGGACACGATGGACCTCTTCATGAACTACCAGCACGACTGCGCGCGCGGCCGCTGGGTCATCGGCGAGCCGGTGTCCCGCCCAGGGGATTACGTCGAGTTCCGAGCCGAGATGGATCTCATCGTCGGGCTGTCGAACTGCCCGCTCGACGTGCTGAACCCCTGCAACGGGTACAAGTGCACCCCGGTGAAGATCGAGGTCTATACGGTTGCCTGAGGTCAGACCCGCCGAGCCGTGCCCGCTGCGATGTCCACCACCACCCCGTAGTCGCGCCGCGCGCCCTCGGCACTGACGAGGCCGGCGCGGACATCGTCGAGCACTGCGCCGACCGCACGCTCGCTGGGGTCTCCGAGACCGCCGCCCCCGGGCTCGACGGTGCTGATCACGTCGCCGGGCTTGAGCACGTAGCGACCCTTCGGGTGCACCGCCTCGCCATTGATCCAGTACCGGCGGCGTTCGCCCGCTCGGCCGCCGTGGAGTCCGAGCGGAGGAAACTCGGTGCGCGCGCCGAGGCAGGCCACGGTCATCGGGTGCCCGGTGTCGTTCCGGATGGCGATCTCCTGGCCGAGGCCGCCCCGGTGGCGGCCGGCGCCGCCGGAGTCCGGGAGGAGGGCCTTCTTCTCCATGAGGGTGCTGGTGAGCGTCTCCCACACCTCGACCGGCGTCGAGGTCATGTTCGAGGGGAACGGCATGCACGCGGCGCCGTCGAGTCCGTCGAGGGCGCCGTAGCCACCCGCCGCAAAGTAGATGCTCGACACATCGTGCCCATTCCGGTGCCGGCCCTGGAAGTTCATCAGGTTCTGCATGCCGGCGCCGGCGGGGATGTCGCGCACCCCGGCCTGGGCGAGCGCGCCCATGACCAGCGGGGTGACGAAGTGGCCCACGATGTGCCGCCCGCCGGTCGGGTAGGGCGGCCGTGCGTTGAGGATGCACCCCTCGGGGGCGGTCACCGTGATGGGACGGAGCGAGCCCTCGTTGTTCGGGATCATCGGGGTGGTGAGGCACTTGATCGCGTACGCGGCGAACGCCCGCGTGTAGCAGAGCGGCACGTTGATGCCGAAGTCGATGGCGGGATCGGTCCCGGCGAAGTCGACGTGAATGCCGTCGCCCGCGACGGCGAGCGAGCAGGCGAGGCCGATCGGCGTCTCCTCGCCCTCGATGTGGAAGCGGTGCTCGTAGCGGCCGTCGGGAATCTCGCGGATCTTCTCGCGCATGGCGCGCTCGGACAGCGCGAGGATCTGGCCGGCGAGCGGCCCCAGGTCGTCGATGCCGTACTCGTCCATCAGCTCGAGGAGCAGGCGGCCGGCGACGGTGTTGCACGTGATGTTCGCGTTGAGATCGCCCACGACGTGGTCGGGCACGCGCACGTTGGTGCGGATCAGCTCGAGCAGCTCGCGGTTCGGCTCGCCCTCTTTCACCAGGCGCACCACCGGAAGGCGCAGCCCCTCCTCGTATATGGTGCGGCCGGTGGCCGAGAACCCGCGCCCGCCGATGTCGGGCAGGTGGGTGATGGACATCGAATAGCCAATCAGGCGGTCGCGGAGAAAGATCGGCGCCATCACGTTGACGTCGAACAGGTGGCCGGTGCCCATCCACGGGTCGTTGGTGGCGATCACGTCGCCCGGCCCGAGCGTGTCGGCGGGGAAGCGATCCAGCATGTGACGCAGCGTGGCCGGCCCGGTGCCGGTGAAGGAGGGCACGCTGTAGGTGCCCTGGGCGAGCGAGCGGCCGTCGGCGCTGAACAGGAGCACCGACAGGTCGTAGCTGTCGCGCACGTTCGTCGAGAACGACGTCCGCACCAGCGCGGACAGCACCTCGTCGGTGATCGAGATCAGCCGATCCCACAGGATGCCGAGGCTGACCGGGTCGATGGCCATCAGGCGTCTCCTCCGTAGGAAATCTCCGCGATCAGGTTGCCCGCGCCGTCGACCTCGACCCGGTCGCCCGGGCCGACCACGCAGGTCGACTCCCGCTCCTCGAGCAGGGCGGGCCCGGTGAGCCGCGCGCCGGGCGCCAGCGCGTAGCGGTCGTAGACCGGGCACTCGACCGGGTCGGCCGCGCCGAAGAACGCCGGCCGCGCGCCCTTGAGCGCGGCGCGGACCGCGCGCTCCTGCTCGAGGCGGTACGCGTCCGCGTTGGCGGGCCGCGGCCCGGTGACCGCGACCTTCCAGTTGACGACCTCGATGGGTTGATCGTTCGAGGTCACCGCGAACAGCTCCGCGTAGCGCGCCTTGAACAGCGCGGGCAGGGCGTCGAGCGCCTGCTGGGGATCCTCGACCGCGGGTACCGGGACCTCGATCTCGAAACCCTGCCCCTCGTGGCGCATGTCGAGGCGGCGCTCCACCGCGATCCGGTCGGCCGGGATTCCGTCGGCCTCGAGCCGGGCGACGGCCTCGTCGACCAGCGCCTGCAATATCTGGGCGAACGCCTTGGCCTCGAGCTGGTCCAGGCGCACGCGGTGCGAGCGGGCGGCGTCGAAGGACAGCGGCGAGACCAGCAGCCCCACCGCGGACATCACGCCGGCCCCCAGCGGGAAGATCACGCGCGGGATGCGCAGCTTGCGCGCCACGCGCAGGGCGTGGATCGGGCCGGAACCGCCGAAGGCCACCATGCCGCAGCGCCGGTAGTCCACGCCGCGCTCCGCGGCGTGGACGCGGAAGGCGCGCGCCACGTCCTCGTTGATGATCTCGTGGATGCCCCACGCCGCGGCCGCCGGCGTCAGGCCGAGGGGGCGTGCCACGTGCGTGGTCACCGCCTCGCGCGCCGCCGCGACTTCCAGGGCCATGCGGCCGCCGTTGAAGAAGGCCGGATCGAGGTAGCCGAGCAGCACGTTGGCATCGGTGAGCGTCGCCCGCGTGCCGCCGTGCCCGTAACAGGCCGGGCCCGGGTCGGCGCCGGCGCTGCGCGGGCCGACGCGGATGAGGCCGCGGGCGTCGACCTCGGCGATGCTCCCGCCGCCCGCGCCGATCTCGACCATGTCGATGAACGGGCCCCGCACCGGCAGCCCGCTGCCCGGCTTGAACTCGTGCACGCGCGCCACCTCGAGCGCGTAGCGCTTGCGGGGCTCGTGGTCCAGCACGATGCAGCCCTTCGCGGTGGTGCCGCCCATGTCGAACGAGAGGAGGTCGGGCGCGCCGAGCTGGCGGCCGATGCTGGCCGACATCAGGGCGCCCGCGACGGGGCCGGACTCGAGGAGGCGCACCGGGAAGCGCCGCGCGGCCTCGAGGGTCATCGTGCCGCCCGCCGAGGTCATCACGTAGAGACGGCCGCGGAAGCCCTGGCCGGCCAGCTCGCGCTCGAGACGGTCCAGGTAGCGGTCGACCATCGGCTGCACGTAGGCGTTCATCGTCGTGGTGGTGAACCGCTCGTACTCGCCCATGAACGGGAAAACGTCGGACGAGGTCGAGACGGCGAGGCGCGGGAATCGGGCGCGCGCCAGCGCCTGTACCCGCTGCTCGTGGACCGGATTGGCGTAGGCGTGGAGGAGGCAGACCGCGAGCGCCTCGACGTGGTGGCCGTGGACCAGCTCGTCGAGCACGCGCTCGACCTCCGCGACGTCGAGCGGCTCGAGCACCTCGCCGTCGTAGCGGAGCCGCTCGGTCAGCTCGCGCCGGAGGCCGCGGGGCACCAGCGGCGCTGGGTACACCGCGCGCAGGTCGAAGAGGTCGTAGCGGGTCTCGCGCCCGAGGTCGAGAAGGTCGCCGAAGCCCTTCGTGGTGAGGAGCCCGGTGGCGGCGCCGCGGCGCTCGATCACCGCGTTGGTGGCCAGCGTCGTCCCGTGCACGATGGCCTGCACCTGATCGATGGGGACGCGGTGCTCGGCCAGCAGATCGCGGACGCCGGCCAGCACGCACTCGGAGGGATCGCGTGGGGTGGTGAGCGCTTTCGCGAAGCGCATGGCCCCGGTGTCCTCACGGACGAGGACGAAGTCGGTGAAGGTGCCGCCGATGTCGATGCCTATGCGATAGCTGGGCATGCTCGCTCCTGCATCAGATGCTCCGGAGGCGCGGGTCGAGACGCTCCCGGACCAGGTCGCCGAAGAGGTTCATGCTGTACACCGCGAGAAAGATGGCCGCGCTCGCGCCGATGGTGTACCACGGCCGCTCGAACATGTACTGGCGCGACGTGGCGACCTCGAGCCCCCATTCGGGGGAAGGCGGCTGGGCGCCGATGCCGAGAAAGCTGAGGCCGGTCAGCAGCAGCAGCACGGTGCCGACGTCGAGGCTCGCCTTGACCACGAGGGACGAGAGCTGGTTCGGCAGCATGTGCCGAAGCAGGATGCGCGACTGGCTCGCCCCGCTCGCCCGCGCCGCCTGGATGAACTCGACGGCGCGGAGCACCTGGGCCTCCCCGCGGGCCAGCCGTGCGTAGGACGGCCACCACACGAGGATCACCGCCAGCGCGGCGTTCCGGGCGCTGGGGCCGAGGGCGGTGGCGATCGCCATGGCGAGGATCAGGGCGGGCACGGCGAGGAACACGTCGGCCAGGCGCATGCTCGTTTCGTCGATCCAGCCGCCGAGATAGCCGGCGATGAGGCCCATCGCGCTGCCCGCGAGGCCGGCCGCGAGCACCACCGCGACGGCCGGGATCAGCGACACGCGCGCCCCGTGGATCACGCGGCTCAGGACGTCGCGACCCAGATAGTCGGTGCCGAGGGGGTGGGCCGCGCTCGGCGGACGGAGCCGCTGGCCCGGCTGGGTCTTCAGCGGGTCCCACGGCGCGAGAGCCTCCGGGAACGCGGTGAGGGCGAGGAAGCCGAGGAGCACGGCGCCGCTCACCATCTGGGGCACGGTCGCGCCGCGCCAGATCATGCGCGCGGCCTCACGAGAGGCGCACCCGCGGGTCGAGCACGGAGTAGAGGACATCGACCGCCAGGTTCACGAGCGAGTAGACCAGCGCCACAACCAGCGTCACGCCCATCACCACGTTGAGATCGACGTTCCGCGCGCCCTCCCAGGCGTAGCGGCCGATGCCCGGCCACGCGAAGATGGTTTCCGTGATGACCGCACCGCCCATCAGGAAGCCGACGCGGAGGCCCATGACGGTCACG
Source organism: Gemmatimonadales bacterium (assembly GCA_035487215.1). Taxonomy (GTDB): domain Bacteria; phylum Gemmatimonadota; class Gemmatimonadetes; order Gemmatimonadales; family GWC2-71-9; genus DASQPE01. The sequence continues at coordinate 5,435 of DATHMJ010000001.1, read as the reverse complement.
ACCGGAATCGCCGCGTTCTTCACCACGTGCCGCCAGAGCACGGCGCGCTCGGGGAGGCCTTTGCTGCGGGCGGTCCGGACGTGATCGGCGCCGAGGACGTCCAGCACCGCCGAGCGCGTGATGCGCGTCATCTCGGCGAGGGTGAGGTTGCTGAGCGCGAGGGCGGGCAGGACGAGGTGGGCGGCGGCGTCTCGGAACGCCCGCCCATCGCGGGCGAGAAGGCTGTCGATCAGGTAGAGGCCGGTGATGCCGGGCGGAGCCGGCACCATCGAGTCGAGGCGGCCGCCGTAGGGGAGCCAGCCGAGCCAGCGGTAGAACACCAGCAGGAGCACGAGCCCCATCACGAAGACGGGCACCGAGAGCTGGGCCACCGGCCCGGCGGTGGCGACCGTGTCGATCGCGCTGCCGCGCCGGACCGCGGCGAGCACCCCGAGGGCGCCGCCCACGAGGACGGAGAAGACGAGGCTCACCAGCGTCAGCTCGAGCGTCGCGGGGATGAACTTGGCGAGGTCCTCGGCCACCGACCGCCGCGTCATGATCGAGGCGCCAAGATCGCCTTGCACCAGGTGCCGGAGGTAGAGCGCGTACTGGGCGGGCAGTGGGCGGTCGAGCCCCATCTCGCGCCGGTACTGCTCGACCATGTCGGGCGCCGCGTCGAAGCCGAGCGCGGCGCGGGCGGGGTCGGTCGGGACGAGATGGCTCAGCCCGAAAGTGAGGGCGGAGAGCCCCAGCAGGACCAGGAGGAGCAGGGCCAGCCGCCGGATCAGGAACGGCAGCACGGGGTCAGAGCGACGCGGCCACCGCGTCGATCGCGCGCGCGACGTCCTCGTCGCCGATCGCGCGGTGGGTGACGAAGCGGAAGCGGGAGTCGGAGCGGCGGAAGCCGAGCACCCCGCGTGCGCCCAGGCGCGGCAGGAGGGCGTCGACGGCGGGCGCCAGGGTGTCGATCGCCACGATGTTGGTCTGGACGGAGTCGACGTCAACCCGGAGGCCGGCGAGCCGAGCGAGGCCGATCGCGAGCTGCTTCGCGCGGCGATTGTCCTCAGCGAGGCGGTCCACCATCGTATCGAGCGCGACGAGTCCCGCCGCGGCCAGCGGCCCGGCCTTGTGGAGGCTGCCCGCGCCGATGAGCCGCGCCTTCTGGCGCGCGCGGGCGATCAGCGCCTTCGAGCCGGCGAGGAGCGCGCCGCCCGGGGCGCAGAGCCCCTTGCCGAGGCTCAGGGCGACGGTGTCGGCGTCGGCGGCCAGGCGGCTAGGAGGTACGCCGAGAGCGACCGCCGAGTTGCAGAGGCGCGCGCCGTCCAGGTGCACCGCGGCGCCGAGCCGGCGTGCCGTCCCTGCGGCCGCCGCGGTCCGCTCGGGCGAGCCGGTGGCGCCGCCCGCGTTGTTGTGCGAGTTCTCCAGCACGAGGAGCGCGGTGGTGAGTCCGGCGCGCCGGGCGTCCGCGATGGCCCGCTCGACCGAATCGGCGTCCGGACAGCCGGCGCGCGCCTCGACGGGGAACGCGCGAAGCCCGGCGACGTGCTCGAAGCCGCCGCCTTCGCTGGTCGCGACGTGGCAGGTCGGATCGAGCGCGATGGCCTGGCCCGGGGTGCCGAGGGTCAGCAGCGCGACGAGGTTGGCGGTCGAGCAGGTGGGCAGGAGGACGGCGGTTTCCTTGCCCAGGAGGCGCGCGCCCCGCGCCTCCAGTTCGTTGACCGACGCGTCCTCCCCGACGTATGCCCAGCCGACCTCGGCCGCCCGCATCGCGGCCCACATCTGATCCGTGGGCTGAGAGAGCGCGTCGGTGCGGAGGTCGATCACCCGGTCAGCGCTTGCGGATGTCGTAGAAGACCACCGTGGTCGGATACATCTTGAGGTTGAAATAGAAGCCCTCGATGTTCTTCCGCGTGTACATCTTGCCCACGAGGCGCTCGATCATGATCGTCGGGGCGTCCTTCATCACGATGTCCGAGACCTGACGGTAGAGCGGCCGCGCCTTGTCGTCGTCGAGAGCGGCGGCGGCCTGGGCGAGGAGGCGGTCCACCTCGGGGTTCTCGTAGTACATGAAGTTCCGGCCGTACTCCCACGCCTTGCTGTTGAAGTGCCAGTCGAGGTAGTTGTGCGCGTCGAAGATGCGGGCCGGCGTGAAGATCGTGATCATGTCGATCGCGCTCGCCGGATTCCTGGTCTTGCCGAAGTCGCGGACCATCTCGAACATGCGCGCGACGATCAGGCTGCGGATCTCCATCTGGATGCCGAGCGTGCGCAGCTCGGCCTGGAGCAGCTCGCCCATCGACTTCTTGTGGGTGTCGCCTTCGAGGTAGTAGTGGGTGATCTTGAAGCCGCCGTTCGGGTAGCCGGCCTCGGTTAGGAGCTGCTTGGCCTTGGCGAGGTCGTAGTCGTAGGTCACCGCCTTGTAGTCCTCGCCCAGCACCTCGAGCGGCGCGGGGGCGAGCTGCTCGCCGACCACTCCGCCGAGCGACGCCTTCCAGGCCGCCCGGCTCCACGCGTGCTGGATGGCGCGGCGCACCCGCACGTCGTCCAGCGGCTTCACCTTGGTGTTCATCATCATGTACTGGGGCGCCGGGAACTCCTTCAGGTAGACATTCACCTGCGGGTTCGCGCGCAGGGGCTCGATGGCGTCGTTGCTGTAGATGGCGGTCATGTCGACGTCGCCGTGCTCCAGCATGAGCCGTGCCGCCGCGGGATCGAGCTGGACGATGTACTCCACGCGTGAGACCTGGCCCTTGGCCCAGCCGCGCCAGTAGTCGTCGAAGCGCGTGTAGACCTGGCGCTCGTTCGGCTTCACCTCCCCCAGCTTGTAGGGGCCGGTGCCGACGCTGTTCCGCTGGATCCACTTCTGGCCGAGATCGCCGCCCTCCTCGTGGGCCTTGAGCGCGGCGGGGCTCACGATCATGACCAGGGCCATCGCCTTCAGGGCCAGGCGCGGGTTCTCCGAGACGCGCAGGCGCACGGTGGACTTGTCGACCACGTCGACCGCCGAGATCCCGCGGATGAACACCGCCGGGCCCTTGTTGATCGTCTTCACGCGCTCGATCGAGTACTTTACCGCGTCGGCGTCCAGCGCCGTCCCGTCGTGGAACTTGACGTTCTTCCGGAGCGCGAAGGTGATGGACTTGCCGTCGGGCGCGAGGGTCCACTTCTCGGCGAGGCGAGGAACGAGGCGGGTGGTGTCGCGCTCGGTGCCGGTCAGGCCTTCGTACATGTTGTCGATGAGGACGCCCATGTCCTGGGTCGACATCAACGCGGGGTCGAAGTTGGTGACCTGCTCGATCTGCGCGATCCGGAGCACATCCGACGGCGCCAGGGTCTGCGCGACGGCGAGCGCCGGATGCCACCCGAAGACCACGGCCGCCGCGAAGGCGAGGCCGACGCTTCGGAAGGAACGGGTGACAGAGTGGCGGACGCGATTCGACATAGCCTCTCCTCCTTCGATCGGATGGGACAGATGCTATACTCGCCGCCGAGGCGCTGTCAACGCCGATATTGCTGTTTCAGCAATCCGCGAGTGCCTAGTTTGAGGAATTCGCAAGATGGAACCGACGAGACGACGGAGACCGGCAATGCAAAGCGGGCTGGGGTCCCTCGACCTCGACATCATCCGGTGTCTGCAGGACGACGCGCGCAGCTCGGTCGTGCGGATCGCGGGCCGGCTGCGCGTGCCGGAGTCCACCGTCCGCCACCGGCTGAATCGGCTGGTGAAGGAGGGCGTGGTGGAGTTCGCCACGCTGACGAATCCCCTCCACATGGGATATCAGGTGTGGGTGCTGATCGACATCCAGACCGAGCTCCGCCGCACGCGGGCGGTGGCCGAGCGAGTGGCGGAAGCGCCGGAGGTGTACTGGGTCGGCATCACCACGGGCACCCACGACCTCCACGTGGGCGCGGTGTTCCGGTCGAACGAAGAGCTCTTGGACTTCGTCACCGGCCGCCTCCCCAAGATTCCGGGGATCGTGCGCACGTCCACCTCGAGCATCCTCGAGCTGATCAAGCGCAGCTACACGATTCGGCTCCCCGAGCCGCCGATCCGGAGGACGCCCGGCCGGCGGCGCAAGGGGTGAGAGGCTTGACAAGCCCGGCCCGCCCACCCAGTATCGCCGCGCACACATCCCATGGCCTCGCATTCGCCCCTCCCCCACGCCACCGACACCGCCGAGATCGGGCGCACCGGCGTGCGCGTCTCGCGACTGGGACTGGGCGGCGTGGCGCTCTCCGGCGCGCCGCCCGCCACTGACCCGCAGCGCCCCACGCCGGAAGACGAGGGCGTGGCGCTCATCCGCCGGAGCCTCGCTCTCGGGCTCACCTACCTCGACACCGCGCCGATGTACGGGGTCGGCCAGAGCGAGGCGCGCTATGGTCGTGCGCTGCGCGGCGTGCCACGGGATGGCTTCGTGCTGTCGACCAAGGTGGGGCGCGTGCTGCGGCCCGGCGAGCCCGGCCAGCAGCCGACCTGGGCCTTCGACTTCAGCGCGGCCGGGGTGCGCGCCTCGTTCGAGTCCTCGCTCACGCGCCTGGGGCTCGAGCGCGTGGACATTCTGTTCGTTCACGATCCGGACAGCCACCACGCCCAGGCCGTGGCGGAGGCGTTCCCCGTCCTGATGGAGCTGCGCGCGCAGGGGCGGGTGAAGGCCATCGGCGCCGGCATGAACCAGTGGCAGATGGAGTTGGACTTCGCGCGCCGCGGCTTCGCTGACTGCTTCCTGCTCGCCGGGCGTTACACGCTGCTCGACCAGAGCGCGCTGCCGGAGTTCCTGCCGTACTGCCTGGAGCACGGGATCGCGGTGGTGGCGGGCGGCCCCTACAACAGCGGGATCCTCGCGGTGGGCCCACGCGAGGGCGCGACTTACAACTACCGTCCGGCCGACTCGGCGATGATGGACAAGGCCCGGCGTATCGCCGCGGTATGCGCGCGTCACTCGGTTGACCTGCGCGCGGCCGCGCTCCAGTTCGTGCTTGCCCATCCGGCCATCGTCTCGGTGATCCCCGGCGCGCGCTCGATCGCCGAGGTCGAGGAGAACGTGGCCCTGGTCGAGCGGCCCATCCCGGCCGGGCTGTGGGCAGACCTCAAGGACGCCGGGCTCCTCGATCCGGCCGCGCCCACGCCCGGCTCCCGGTAGCCCCTCCGCGACGAAGGAGCGCCATGATGAAGCGCATCCTGGAGCACGTGATTCCGCCCAAGCTGGGCTACGGCCTCGTGGTCAAGCGAGGCCAGCATCTCCGCGTCATCGATCTCGAAGGCAAGCAGGTTGTCGACATGGCGCTCTTCAACGAGGCCAATCCCCGGGAGAAGCTGTCGACGTCCAACTCGCGCACCCGGTACATCCCGAAGCCGGGCGCCGAATATGTGCCTCGGGACAAGCTGATGGAGGGCGACACCCTGATGTCCACCCTCTGCCGGCCGATGATGACCTTCGTGAAGGAGACACCGGAGC